>CAKZYM010000207.1 GCA_937884685.1 uncultured Calothrix sp. | reverse complement strand
GGCAGAGAAAATATTTATAGATATTAAAATATATCTAGAGTTAGGATTTTGCAATGCTTTACCTAAAAAAGAGATTCCTAAACAATTAACATTATTTTAAGCAAATATAAATAAAAATATATTCATAGTAGTGCTTTAGCCCATCCAGTGAAAAGCGCTAAAGCGCAACTACTAACCTATTAATTCTCCTCTTAAAATAGTAACCGCTTGTCCTCTCAAATAAACTCTATCTCCACCAGAATAATTTACTTTTACTACACCACCTCTACTTGAAGCTTGATAAGCTAAAAATTCATCTTTATTAAGTTTATTTCTCCAATAAGGAGCAAGACAGCAATGAGCAGCACCCGTAACGGGGTCTTCATTAATACCTAATCCCGGACAAAAGAAGCGCGATACAAAATCAAATTCCGAACTGCTTTCAGCGATGCTAGTGACAATAACTTCTGGAAATTTTTGAGTTAAGAGCGTAAAATTTGGTTCTATATTTCTAACTAAATCTTCCGATTCTACTTCTACTAAGTAACCCAAAGAATTTTTCACTACTGTTTTAACAGGTACTCCCAAAGCTTCACTAAGTTCCACAGTTGTGGAAGTTGCTTGAGAAGGATTAGCGGGAAAATCTAATTCAATCCAATCATCTTGTTTTTTCGCAATTAATAAACCGCTTTTAGTGTGAAAACGAGCGGGTTCTGCAACATCAAGATGATTTTCTGACCATAAAACGTGAGAACTAGCAAGGGTAGCGTGACCGCATAAAGGTACTTCTGTAGCCGGGGTAAACCAGCGTAAACTGTAACCATCTGCTTGCTTTACTAAAAACGCAGTTTCAGATAAATTCATTTCTTTAGCTACATTTTGCATCCATTCGTCACTTTGAGGAGTTTCTAAAACGCAGACAGCAGCAGGGTTTCCAGAAAAAGGTTTGTTGGTAAATGCGTCTACTTGGATTATTGTTTGTTTCATATTGCACCCGAATTAAATAAACTATGAGGTAGAAGAAAGAATTTTTAAGTAAGCTTTGACAGTATTATGTAATCCCATTTCCAATGATTCAGCAATTAATGCATGACCGATAGATACTTCAAGTATGTTGGGAATAGAGCAAAATTTTTCTAAGTTTTGTAAATTTAAATCGTGTCCAGCGTTTACACCTAAATCGTTATCTTGAGCGATTTTTGCAGCTTGGATATATTTTTGAAAAACTGCTTCTACTTCACCCATACGAAATGCGGTTGCATAAGGTTCGGTATATAATTCGATTCGGTCAGCACCAATTTCTTTTGCTAAAGGTATTTGGTTTGAATCAGCATCCATAAAAAGACTGATTCTTATATCAAAAGATTTCAGTTTTTCGATAATTGGAATGAGTTGATTACGATTTTCAGCTAAATTCCACCCATTATTGGATGTAAAAGCACCGGGAGTATCTGGAACTAATGTACATTGTGTTGGCTTAACTTCACAAACCATATCCATAAAATTTCCGTGAAAAGGATTACCTTCGATGTTGAATTCTACGGTAAGCATTTGCGCTAATTCATATACATCTTTAGGTTTAATATGTCTTTCATCCGGACGTGGATGGACTGTAATCCCATTTGCTCCTGCTTCTACAGCTATTTTTGCTGCATTTGTCACGCTCGGTATGCCAATATTCCGAGAATTTCTGAGCAAAGCTATTTTATTGAGATTAACACTAAGATTGGTCATAAAAAATATATTTCGCTCAAATTTTCAACAGAATTAAATAAGTAGTTGTTGATTCAAATAATTATCGCGTCCAGTGTAAATAGATTTTTTCAAAATCTCACCCAAAATAGAGATTCCTAAATCAATTTCTGATTCAGAACTATTAGAAAAACTCAATCTCATTGCTGGATAACCTTGTTTATCTGGGAAAAATGCCGAACCGGAAGCGAATAAAACGTTTTCTTTTATAGCTTGTTGACGAATTTCTGAAATATCAATATTCTCCGGTAATTGTACCCACAAAAATAAACCTCCTTTGGGAACTGTCCATTTAGCTTCTTGAGGAAAATAAGTTTCCATAGCTTGTAACATTAAATTCCGACTGACAAGGTTTTCTGTTTGCAATTTTTTACGGTGACGACGATAATGTCCGGAACCAAGATATTCGCTGACTATTGCTTGAGAGATTGTCGATGTGTGGACATCATTCATTAATTTACGTTCGACTAAGGGTTGATAATGTTTCCCCGTGACTACCATATAACCAACTCGTAAACCGGGAATTAAAGTTTTAGAAAATGTCCCAGCGTAAGTTACTAAATCTTGTTTATCTAAAGCCTTAATCGGTGGTGGTACCGGTTCAAAATTTAATCCTTCATAAGCATTATCTTCGACAATCGGACATTGATATTTTTCTGCTAATTCTAAAATTTGTTTGCGGTGACTTTGTGAAGTAGCGATTCCTGTAGGATTATGTTGGGTGCTGATAGTATAAATCAACTTTGGTCGATGACTTTTCAAATATTTTTCTAATAATTCTAAATTCATCCCTTCAGCATTCATGGGAATACCGATAATTCTCGCTCCAATATTTTCTAAAATTGATATCGCTCCGTGATAGGTCGGACTTTCTACAATGACCCAATCATCTTTTTGTAAATAGTATTGCATTGTCAGCGATAAAGCTTGTTGACAACCGCTAGTAATAATCAAATTTTCCGCAGTAATTTCTAAACCTTGCTGTACTAATAATTGAGCAACTTGTCTTCTTAAAGTTGCTTGTCCGTGAGGAATATCGTAAGCAAATAAACTATCAATAGAATTAGTTATTGTCCTTCTAGCAATTAAAGCCATATCTTGAGGAGGACGGGGTAAACCATAGCTAAAATTGATTATTCTTTCGTTAACTTGTGCTTGTACAGCACTCATATGAATATCAAAAAACGAATTACCCGCACTTTCCGAAATAATCACGTTTTGTGCTGGTGAAAATGTAGATTTCATATTAGTAGAACTAGTTAAATTCATATCTGATTTATTGACAAAATAACCAGAACCCTGACGAGAAAAAATAATCCCATCAGCTTGTAAAATGCTGTAAGCTTCTAGAATTGTTAATTTATTCACCTGTAAATTTTCTGCTAAAGAACGAATTGAAGGTAAACGTTCTTCTGGTTGTAATGCTCCAGATTTGATTAAACGACTGATTTTATCTTTAATTTGTAAATATATCGGTTCTCGCGATTTTCTATCTAAAGGAATTTTCACGGCTAAATACTGATAATCGCTATCTGAAATATATGCGATTTTTTACCGCTATACACGGTACAGTTACAAGTTTTTTGACTAGAACAGTTACATTTCTTCGTAAACTGTACTAGTCAACTTAAGTCAATCTGTATCTTTTCAAATCATCAATTATCAGAGATTGTGAAATTGATTTCTAATTAACTTCTAATCTAATTTATTAATTAACAGCACAATGAGTAAAAGCATCGATGAAATCAATAATGAATCAAACAATGAAACTATTGGATTAATATATGGTTTTCTCGGTGTACTAGGATTTAGTGGAACGCTTCCAGCAACTAGATTAGCTGTAACAAATTTAGACCCCACCCTGGTTGGTTTAGGTCGAGCTATTGTAGCTGGAACTTTTGCGATGGTGCTTTTACGGTTAACTCGGCAGCCAATACCACATCGTCAATACTGGGGAAGTTTAGTAATTATTGTCGGAGGAGTAATTATTGGATTTCCACTATTATCAGCATGGGCTATGCAGCAATTACCAGCTTCCCACGGAGCAATTGTTACAGGAATTTTACCATTAGCGACTGCAATTGTGGCTGCATTACGAATGGGTGAAAGACCATCTATAGGCTTTTGGATAGCAAGTTTGTTTGGAAGTTTAACGATTGTTAGCTTTGCTTTGATTGAAGGAAATGGAAGTATTAAATTTGCCGATTTTGTTTTAATTATTGCTGTGATAGCTGCTGCATTTGGTTACGCTGAAGGAGGACAATTATCTAAAATTTTAGGTGGATGGCAGGTTATTTGTTTTGCTCTGGTATTGTCTATTCCAATATTAATTATTCCTGTGGGTTTGGTTATTTTACAAAACGGTATTAGTGCTTCTGCTTCTGCATGGTTTGGGTTTGGCTATGTCAGTATTATTAGTATGTTCCTCAGTTTCTTTGCTTGGTATCGAGGTTTAGCTATTGGAGGAATTGCAAGAGTTAGTCAGGTGCAGTTGTTACAACCATTTTTAAGTATTTTATTTTCTGCCATTTTTTTAAAGGAAAAAATCACTTTATTGATGATTTTTACTGCGATAATTGTGATTATTGCTGTTGCGATTGGGAAAAGACAGCCGATTGAAAGAGTTTGATTAATTTATGCAATTAGTCGTTTTCTTTTCAATCGCTTGGGGATGAAAATGACGATAAAATAAATCCTAAAATAATATCAGAAGATTCTTCCTGAAGCTCCATGACTACCCAAACCCCCTCCAATTCGACCGATGTTTACTCGATTCTGTCTACAGCTAACCGTTTACGAGTCAGCGACGGAGAAATCAAACCTGTTTTAGATGGTTGCTCTAATGCTTCACAGCAACTGGTGCTGATTTGGTCGCAGTTAGGAGACTTTGATAATTTAGAATATGCTTGGTGGTTAAACCGAGAAAGAGAAAAACTCGAAGCGAAACAAGTCACAATTCGCGCTATTGGAATCGGCGATCGCAATTCTGGAATCAAGTTTTGTAACTATACTGGGTTTCCCCAGGAATGCTTGTTTGTGGATTCTGAAGCTCAAATTCACAAAGACTTACAACTTTATCAAGGTTTAAATATCAATTTCCCTTTACTATCAACTTCACAAAAAGCTTGGCTGAATTTAATGCTGATGTGTGCCGGTATTGCTAGCCCAGGAACTTTAGCAGAAGTATTTAGGGGTTACAAAGGAGATAAAAAAGCACCTCAGCTAATTGGTGATCAGGAAGTTGTTAGAGGTACACCTTTACCCGATATCAAGGGTTCCTTTTTCAATCTTGCTGGAGGGAAAGGTTTTCAACGTCCTTTTGAACTAGCTACCCTACGTTTGCGAAATATGACCGAAGTTTTAGGTAATTGGAACACTTACGTTCCCGACTCATCATATTTAACGCAACGAGGAGCAACTTATTTATTTGATTCTCAAGGAAATTTAGTCTACGAACATCGCGACAAAGGTATCCTTGGTTTTGCTGAAAATAAGAGCAATCCTTTATCTTTTTTACTAGACGTGTAATTCTCTGTTGGCGATAAAATTACCCATAAAAATTATTTTCTCTATCTCATCTTCCAGTTCTTCTTTCTATTGTTCAACAGGTAATTTTTTACCTAGAAGGAAGTAATACAACTCTAAAATATTATTTATAAAATGTTACCTAATTACTATCTATTGAGGTAAAATTTAATTTGTCTAAATATTTTTACTTAAATACTGCATTTTCTTTAGTAAACAGGCTTAAACCGTTCGTTTTTGTATCACCGGCTACTAACTGCTAAAATTCTCCGCGTAAATATATTTACAATCCTTGACTTTTAATACAAAAAATACCATTTTCTTTTCAACAATTGTTTTGGAAGTACTTACAAACCCCGAGAACTGATGTATATCTAAATATAGTTTACTATCATATTTTGTAAAGCAGCATACAACATATCATTGTTATTGCTATAAGATTGCAATAGTCCTTGAAGTCGTCAAATTTATCATGATTAAAGTATCATCCACTATACCTAGCCTAGTACTTACTGACAGTAAGTTGAAAGACGAAGAAGAGAATTATCAATCTGAGGAGTATTTAGCAAAACTCCAAGATTTAATTAGCGAACGTTGGGAAGATGTTTGGCAGGAAGTGCAAGCGAGAAAACAAGAAGCAATAAAGCTTAATTAGCTTTATCTGAGTAAAAAAGGGCTATAGGATAAAGGAAAGAATTGTATTTAAGTCTTCTTACCCTTATCCTTTAACCTTTGACCAGTTCTTAATTTAGTAACGGTTAACAAAATAACTCTTTGTGCTTTTCTCTTTACAACGAAGGCAGATTACTTAATATTGATAAAAGCATTTCGCTGTTACTTCTAAGCACTGTAAGTTTGTTTTAGTGTTGCTTCAATAGAGTTGTTGTATTTGTACATCCTGATCATTTCATGAGCTGGTGTTTCTCTCTTATCTAAAAGAGTTTTCAAAGGTGCGAGTAAGTTAACATCAGGGTCATTGGTTAACGCAACTTCTGCTAGTTGTATAATCTGTTTGGCTTGCTCAAAAATTTCTTCGTTATCAAACCCTTCTTGTGCAGATATTTGGTGTTTTTCAGCATCGGGTACGATTGCTCTTTCAGATAAAGATTCATCTAAAACCAAACCTTTTAGTAAAGCCAATAATCCAGCATAGATAGAAAAATCACTACAGCTATCAAAAGCTTTAAACTCGATTCGGCCAACTTCTGCGGGAATACGAGCAATTTTTGTTAGTGACGGAACGCTTTTAATTAGTTCTTCTGGTTTTTCTAAAAACACCATAGCAGCAGGTCTTTTTCCGGTTCTGATAAAAGTTCTTACAGAAAAACCTTCCCATAGACGACCCTGATAGAAGGGAGAACTGTAACTAAAAGGAATAATATAAGGACTGTAATAAGTCAGCTTTTTACCGATATCAATAATACGCTCGGTAGTCAATCCCACCATAGAAATATTCAAATCCGGTCCATAGGTAAGCATCGGAATATTCGCAGTCTGCTTTTCGGGAGAAGCATTTCTCCGCTTGGTCTCATATTCATTTAGAGGTGGATTGGGTACAAACGCATCGTAGTGAGGATTAAAACTGATTAATGCTGGTGAAAAACCATATTCCCCTGCTGTTTTGGTTAACAAATTAAAGCTTTCAGACAACTCAGCAATAGCACTATGAATATCGGGATTTATGCTTGTTCTAATTTCGATTCCTTTAGGTACGCAGTCAAGAACTTTCTCAGAATCAGCAAAGCGTTCAAAACCTTCAATATACCAACGCTTTTCTTTAATTCCAGCGTCTCCTATTCGTAATTGAGGATAATCATCCTTGTACATAGGCAATTTTTCGACTATTTGATTGAAATCAGCGAAATTTGTCCTAGAAAAATCAGCAAAATTTCCAGCACTATCAATGAAAGCAACCTCATGTTCGATGCCAAAATGAAACATTATTTATTCCTTTACGAGCAGTTAATTGTTGTGGTGCAAGCGATTTGATATCATGCCATATGGGCATTTCTGAAGAGCGGAATATACTTGAAGAGCAAACGATTTGTCAGAGAAAAGCGTCGCATAGACTTAGCTTCAAGCTAACTTCAAGGTCTGCAAATGTAATAATTTCTATTACCTGAGAACCAGAGTTCCAGTTTTGAATCTCCTGAGTATCCAAAATTCTCCAGCCAAAATTTACTGACATATATTTGATTGAATCATCACACTGTTGATTTTTCACTATCAACTAGGATACAGAATCAAACGTAAATAGTGAATCATAAAAATTCTCAACAAGCTTATCAAAGAGTTATGCAACTTGCTGTCTTCTTAAACACATCACAACCTCTCGGGTAAAAGATAGATACAGTAGGGTAATTGTTTGTTTTCCTCGTGGAATCCAATAATTATCTAGTGCAGAAGTATTAATAAACTGAGAGTGGTTTGTTTTTAGTAAAAATTTTCGTATTAATTGAATTAGGTTAAGTAAACCAAAGTCAGACCGACGCAAGATAATACCAAGTTTAAAATCTAACAACTGTATCTCGAAGATACTTATAAAATAAATCACCTAAGCAATTGCTAATAATTATTTTTTATAAACAGATATTTAATAGTTTTTCAAAGCTGTAATTTAGCAGTTTAACTATCTCAAGTGATTTTGCGGCTATAGCTACGGATTGATTTAACCCGTTCAAATTGCTTACTGTTTACTAAAAGCAGAATTAATAGTGTTTTCAAAATACACCTGTTCGCGATATGAGCAACATTTTGCTCTTAAAACCATAATTTCATTCAATAATTTTAATTTGACCAATAAAAATTATTATTAATAATACCATTGTAATAAACTTACATCAATAGCAGTAATTTATTAATATCAGACAAACGAGCTTGTTTGAGCAATAAAAATAATGCCTAAAAACAACTATACAAAAGATTTTTAGAGCAAATTTGACTAATTTAATCACTTACAAACTTAATTATGATTGCAGTTATGTATATATCAAACAGAAATTTTTTTTATATCAATTAGCAATAAGTTTAGAAAAACATAATTAAGATAGCGAGCTACTATGTAAAGCAGGAAAGTTAGAGACGTGAGTTATGACAAGTGCTGTTCAATCTCCTTACAGCAGCGAACAAATATCCGCTTGGCTGCGAGGGCTATTAACTATTGCTTGGGCTGATGGAAATTTTGACGAGCAAGAAAAACAATTGATAACTTCAATCACCCATGACGAACTAAGCCCTGGGATGAATGTAGAATCATTTGAAGTCATCACACCAGAAGAATTAGCTGCTGTTTTTGGTAAAGGTACACCAATAGCAGAAAACTTCTTGCGAACAGCGGTAATGGTGGCTATCGCTGATGGAATCTATTCTCCCAGCGAAGACGAATTATTGCACAAGCTCTGTGAAGCTCTGGGAGAACCAGAAAACCTGCTAGAATCTCTACGCCACACTTTAGAAAACCCCCAACCAGCAGAAGCCTCTACTGGTGCTGCATCACCTCTTACACCACCAGGAAAACCGCCAATTGAAGCCTTGAATCCTCTGCGAGATTGGCTGGATGGTTTGGACGTTGAAGACCCCAAAGTTGCCCGATTCTTGTGCAAAATGATTCCGAGTCAGTGTCCTTTTGAGCGGGATGTTAAATTATTCGGACGCAAAATCGTACATATTCCTCCTTTATGCAAATTAAATCCGCTTTACGAACAGCTTGTAGGCTTGCGTTTTCGCGCTCTGTCCTATTTAGCTGATGATTGTAAAGAGGATATTTCGGAATATATTTAG
>CAKZYM010000206.1 GCA_937884685.1 uncultured Calothrix sp. | reverse complement strand
TATCGTACTTATATTGTTGCTCCTGATGATATCAAGTTCCCTCACTGGATACGTTTGGGTAAATGGGCTGCAAAAATCAAAGTTGAAATTATTAAAATACCAGATTGGGCAATTCAAAATAAATCGGGTACCTACATTTGCAATCATCCTTTAAATCCTTTAGATTTATCTACAAATACCAACTTACTTTTGTACAATCGTATTGTGATGCCACCAGTAAGTTTAGTAAGTCAAGCTCAATTAACAGGAGAATATTTAAAACCAAATCATTTCCAAAAAAATAATCAAAAACCAGATAATAATTGGGAAACTTTAAAAAAACAATATCCCGAACTACCAAACCAATTAACTTTACCAAAAGGGGCATTTTATGGAGCCAGAAACGCTGTTGCAGCCTAAACAAACTTCAAGCTTGCATTCATTAGTGGTAGAATTAGCTGCTGCTGATAAAGGAAAAATACCCGCAACTCTTTCGAGAGCAATTCATGCTTTAGTATTGCAATGGTTGCATCAAGGTTCCCCCGAAATCGCGAAATCGGTACACGATGCTCAGGTTTCACCGATGAGTTTATCTGGTTTAATGGGAAACCGTCGTCATAAAGGAAGTCAACCAGGAGATAATTTCTATTTCCGTATCTGTTTATTGGATGGAACTCTAATCGAACCTTTACTTACAGGATTGCAGCAACAAGAAAGAAAACCCGTCATCCTAGGAAAATTCCCTTTCGTCATTCGCAATATCTATACCTTACCCGGAACCCATCGTTTAGCAGGAGCCACCGACTTTAGTTTACTAGCCAAAACCCCCGCTTTCTCCAAAGATATCGAATTAAACTTTCTTTCCCCCACCAGCTTCAAACAATTACAAAATATCCAAACCTTTCCCTTACCCCAATTAGTATTCGGTTCACTGTTCCGAAAGTGGAATAGTTTTGCACCAGACGAGCATAAGTTTCCCGATATTCAATGGAAAGGATTAGTATCAGCATACGAACTCAAAACCCAAGCATTAAAAATGGAAAGTGGAGCCGAAATTGGCGCACAGGGTTATGTTAAATATCGATTTAAAGACGAAGAACAAGCCAAAATTGCCAATATCCTCGCAAATTTCGCCTTCTTCTCAGGAGTCGGACGCAAAACTTCAATGGGAATGGGACAGGTGAGAAGAGAGTTAGGAGTTAGGAGTTAGGAGTTAGGAGTTAGGAGTTAGAAATATAGTGGGAGCGTCTCGCTCCCTAGCTGGTTTCAATTATCAATCCCCAATTATCAATTACCAATTCCCAATTACCAATCCAAAATCGTGAATTACTTACCACTAGCCTATCTAAACGCTTGGGAATATTGTCCCCGTCGATTTTACCTGGAACATCAATTAGGAGAGATGGCTGATAACGAACATATTATTATCGGTCGCCATTTACACCGGAATATTAATGAAGAAGGTAAGTATATTGAAGGTGACACAATTATTTATCGTCAACAGTGGGTGTGGAGTCATAATCTTTTAATTAAAGGAATTATCGATGCTGTTGAACAGAGAGATGGACGGCTGATTCCTCTGGAATATAAAAAGGGAAGAATGAATAATCATATCAATGACCACTTTCAACTTTGTGGTGCAGCTTTGTGTCTGGAAGAAATCACCGGTCAAACTATCGCTGAAGGTGAAATTTTCTATCACAGTAACCGTCGTCGCGAACGAGTTGAGTTTACACCAGAATTACGTGAAGCTACTCAAAATGCGATTCAAGGGGCTAGAGATGCTTTAGATAAATCAATTCCAGCCCCTATCGATAACTCTAAAAAATGTCGAGACTGTAGTTTAAAAGGTATTTGTTTACCTAAAGAAGTTAAAAAATTGCGTTCTGAAATCATATGCTGAAACAAACCTCACCCCGTCCTGTCGGATATCCCAAATGCTGTAATGAATAACCGGGTTTTTCACAGTGTCCAAAACCTCACCCCGTCCTTACGGACACCCCTCTCCTTATCAAGGCTACCGTGTACACACAAGTACTCCCCACATACGTTTCAGGGATTTTAACCCCCTTAAATCGTCATTGCGAGGAGGAACGACGAAGCAATCTCAACACCTTGCGATTGCTTCGCTTCGCTCGCAATGACAGGTTTTCAGCGATTTTTATCTGAACTTGAAAGCCGCTTCCAGATAGGATTTTAAGACTTCTGTGTACACCGTAGCCTTCTCAAGGAGAGGGGAAAGAAGAAATTAATTAGTTGTTTTAAGGTTTAATCATGTCCGTACTCTATATCACGCAACCCGACGCAATTTTAAGTAAAACCCACGAAGCATTTAAAGTTGCTCTCAAACAATCTGATGGAAACTGGAGCAAACATACAGTTCCCGCTCAAACCGTTGAGGAAGTTGTTTTGATGGGAAATCCTCAAGTTACGGGAGATGCTTTAGTTTATGCTCTAGAGTTAGGAATGCCAATTCACTATCTTTCTTATTTCGGAAAACATCTCGCTTCCACACTTCCCGCTTATTCTCGTAACGGTCAATTAAGACTGGCTCAGTATGCTGCACACTGCGACGAAAAACGTAAGCTGGAAATAGTCAAAACAATTGTTACCGCTAAAATTCATAATCAGCATACCGTTCTCTATCGATACGGGAAAAAAGACAATCCCCTCAAAGATAGAAAACAGCTAGTTAAACAGCAAAATACCATTGATGAAGTCAGAGGAGTTGAAGGTCTAGCAGCTAGAGAATATTTCGCTTGCTGGTCGGAAATATTACCCGAAGGCTGGACTTTTGACGGTAGAAATCGCCAACCACCCACCGACGAAATTAACTCATTGCTGGGATTTGCTTATGGATTATTAAGAGTCCAAGTGACAGCAGCAGTACATGTCGCAGGATTAGACCCTTATATCGGTTATCTACACGAAACCACCAGAGGTCAACCATCTATAGTCCTAGATTTAATGGAAGAATTTCGTCCCTTAATTGCCGATACCTTAATATTTTCAGTTATTAAACACAAAGAAATCAAACCAAGCGACTTCACCGAAAGCTTAGGAGCATATCGACTCAGCGACAAAGGAAGAAAAAACTTCCTAGAAGCATGGGAAAGAAAAATGAACGACGAATTTAAGCATCCCAACTTCGGTTATCGCTGCAACTACAGACGAGCGATTGAATTACAAGCTCGTTTATTCAGTCGTCATTTGCAAGAAGGAATTCCTTATAAAGCATTGACCAGACGATGAAATCAATTAACGGTTGTAGAGACGTAAAATTTTACGTCTCCCGAAGATTGCAGGAAAAACGAACCAGTCAAAATTAATTTGGGGTAAAGTTCCACAGTTGTGGAATAGTTGACAAAAATTGAAGAAAAGAAAATGAAAACACCGTTTTATTTAATTATTTACGATTTACCTGACAATAAAAAAGCCAACAAACGACGCACGAGGCTGCATAAACTGCTTTCTGGTTATGGGAAATGGACGCAATATAGCGTGTTTGAGTGTTTTTTAACTAAAATTCAATTTGCTAAACTCAAAGTACAGATAGAACAACTGATAAAACCGCAAGAAGATTCAGTTCGTATCTATATATTGGATGCTGCTTCGATTCGGAAAACAATTACCTACGGTTCCGAGCAGCCCAGGGAGAATAAAACTATAATCTTGTAAAAGTCTGCTACACTAATTTTTGACGGGGGAAAGCGAGGTCTATAACCCTTGAGTCCCGTCAAATCGCCAGAACCTTGACTATATAATAGTTTCAGAGTTTCATGCTCTTTTGTTTCATTGTTTCTCAATCGC
>CAKZYM010000205.1 GCA_937884685.1 uncultured Calothrix sp. | reverse complement strand
GTAATTCATGCTTTTTGGGTACCGGAATTTCGTCTTAAGCAAGATTTAATTCCCGGAAGACAAACTGAACTTCGCTTTACTCCTCAAAAAGAAGGTGATTACAAATTGATTTGCGCCGAACTTTGCGGTCCCTACCACGGTGCAATGAATACAAAAGTCATTGTTCAAACACCAGAAGATTTTGATAATTGGATTAAAGAACAGCAAATTGCCAGCAAAGAAACCTTAAATCAAGCAGTTGCAATTAACCCCGCAGAACAATCACCAGATGAATTTCTAGCTCACTACACCAACGAGATGGGAATTTCTTCAGAAACGTTACATCAAATTCACAATTAAGGGTTAGTGATTAAGAGTTAGGAGTTAGGAGTTAGGAGTTAGGAATTAAAAATGAACGACTAACTACTAACAACTTTCATCCGAAGGATGTGGATCATCAACCATCAACTAACAACTACCAACCATCAACTAACAACTATCAACCATCAACTATCGACTATCAACTATCAACTATCGACTATCAAAAATTTTTTATGACACAAAAACAGATAGAACAATTGCTCCATAAGCCTGAGACTTCCCATAATCGGCAGAGAAAATGGTGGGAATATTTTACATTTAATACCGACCACAAGGTGATTGGGATTCAATACCTGGTTACTACATTTGTGTTTTACTGTATCGGTGGGGTAATGGCAGATTTGGTTCGTACTGAGTTACGGACTCCTGCTTCAGATTTTGTGGCTCCAGAAATTTACAATAGTTTGTTTACCCTCCATGCCACAATCATGATTTTTCTATGGATTGTGCCAGCAGGTGCAGGTTTTGCTAATTATCTCCTCCCCTTGATGATTGGGGCTGAAGATATGGCTTTTCCAAAATTAAATGCTCTTGCTTTCTGGATTGTTCCACCTTCTGGAATTTTACTGATTACCAGTTTGGCTCTCGGTGATGCTCCTGATGCGGGTTGGACTTCTTATCCTCCTCTGAGTTTAGTTACGGGACAAGTCGGTGAAGCGATTTGGATTGCTAGTATTTTGCTGCTGGGAACCTCATCAATTTTGGGTTCGATTAATTTCCTGGTAACTTTGCTCAAAATGCGTGCCCCCGGTATTGGTTTTCATCAACTACCTTTGTTTTGCTGGGCAATGATGGCTACCTCAGCGCTGGCTTTAATCTCAACTCCAGTGTTAGCAGGCGCACTTATTCTACTTTCTTTTGATTTAATTGCGGGTACTGCGTTTTTTAATCCAACTGGTGGTGGTGACCCGGTAGTCTACCAGCATATGTTCTGGTTCTACTCGCACCCTGCGGTTTACATCATGATTTTGCCTTTCTTTGGGGTAATTTCGGAAGTAATCCCTACGCATTCGCGCAAACCAATTTTTGGTTATAAAGCAATCGCTTATTCTTCTTTAGCAATTAGCTTTCTAGGCTTGATTGTGTGGGCACACCACATGTTTACCAGTGGTATTCCCGGTTGGTTGCGGATGTTTTTCATGATTACTACCATGATTATTGCCGTACCTACTGGTATTAAAATATTCAGTTGGTTGGCTACTATGTGGGGTGGAAAAATCCGTCTCAACAGTGCAATGCGGTTTGCATTGGGATTTTTGGGAATCTTTGTAATTGGCGGTATCAGTGGCGTAATGTTAGCTGCGGTGCCTTTTGATATCCACGTCCACGATACCTATTTCGTAGTTGCTCACTTGCATTACGTACTATTTGGCGGTTCTGTTTTGGGAATTTTCGCCGGTTACTACCACTGGTTTCCCAAAATTACCGGACGATTGGTTAATGAAACCTTGGGTAGAATTCATTTTGCTCTCACCATAGTCGGTATGAACATGACTTTCTTACCCATGCACCAATTAGGTTTGATGGGTATGAACCGTCGCATCGCTATGTATGACCCCAAATTTGCCGCTATTAACGAATTTTGTACTTACGGTTCGTACATTTTGGCAGTATCCACATTACCCTTCATCATCAACGTGATTTGGAGTTGGATAGCTGGAAGAAAAGCAGGTAACAATCCTTGGGATTCTTTGACATTGGAGTGGATGACAACTTCACCACCAGCAATAGAAAATTTTGAAACACATCCGTTCTTACTTATCGGACCTTATGAATATGGAAGCGAAAGAGCGAAACAAGTAGTAGCTCTATCCCATACCGATAAACCCTTCACAAATTCCAAATCTCCTGCACCACAAACGGGGGATGACGACGAATCCTATCCAGCGATTGCAGCAGAAGCAGGATAAATAAACCTCACCCCGTCCTCCGGACACCCCTCTCCTTATTAAAGAGAGGGGAAGGTTGTAAAAAAATTCTTCATACTCAATTTAAGATTCATGCAAAGTCCAGCAATTGACCCAGCGAAAACAGAACAAAATCACCATCACGCAGCTACCGTAGAAGCACAACATGCGGAACATCCAGACCATCGTCTCTTTGGATTAGTTGTATTCCTTGTTGCTGAAGGGATGATTTTTTTAGGTATGTTCGGTGCATATTTTGCATTCCGTGCTACCTTATCCGAATGGCCTCCCGCAGGTACTCCAGAGTTAGAATTATTGCTTCCTGGAATCAATACGATAATTCTAATTTCTAGCAGTTTTGTAATTCATAATGCTGATACTGCGATTAAAAAGAATAACGTCCGGGGAATGCAGACCTGGTTTGCTATCACCGCGATTATGGGAATTATCTTTTTATGCGGTCAAGTTTATGAATACAAGCATTTAGAATTTGGTTTAACCACCAATTTATTTGCTAGTGCATTTTACGTTTTGACAGGTTTCCATGGACTCCACGTTACCATTGGTGTTTTAGCGATATTAGCCGTATTGTGGCGCTCTCGCAAACCAAATCATTACAGCGACCAACAACATTTCGGTATTGAAGCAGCAGAATTATATTGGCACTTTGTTGATGTGATTTGGATTGTGCTGTTCGGTATTTTGTATCTGCTTTAAATTATTATTGAATTTTTTGTAGTTCAAATATTAGCTTATTAACCCCCAGCTTGGGGGTTTTATTTTATTAAATCTATTTTTTAGACAAATTTAGAGTGCTACAAACACGATTTTTAAACTCTTCAAAACCACCATGATTATTCCAATATTCTTGAAAAGTAGGTAAAGTTTGTAGCTCCATCACATTACCACCCTCATAGCTAAGGACTTTAGGATATCCAAACACTTTATCGGCTTTCTCTGAGACAAGTGGATGATTAAAATTAATAGTCCAAAGTGTTTCAACAATCCGATAAATGTTATAAAAACCTTCCCAACTTTCTCGTTCGTGCTTGTAATCTATAACTTTGACCAAGTGAGTTACATAACCCCTTTGTCTCAACAGAATTAAATCATCTTTATCAGTTTTATCAGCATTACTGTTATTATCTTTCCAGGCTAGTTTAAATAAATCTCCAGCATTAAAATCTGGATAAGCCCATAGCTCACCATCTTTATGTTTTACATTTTTAGTCCACTTTAAATTGCTTAAGTCCATAGCTAATAATATGAATATGGTTGCCTTTATCTATGATTCCCAAATTTAGACATGCAAATAACAGTAGACCAGTATGATTTCGATAGTATAGTGGTGAAATTATCAATTAAATTATTTGATTCTCAATAAACACTGTATTTTTGCAAGTTATTTTTGAAAGCCTGTAATAACCTGTACTAAATATTATATTTACAAAAGTTTAGAATTACCAAATGATTTCTTAAGGCTTTTATACCTTGTTAAGCTTTATTATTTTTATTTTCAAAAGCTTCCTTTAATACACTTTGCAGTCTTAAAATTCTATAGGAGCTAAGATTATCTGAAATATGCCTTTAAAAATTATTCAAAATTTTGATAGTAGTTTTACTTTAGAACCTCAAGCAAAAGCAACTTTATTTGAACTGTTAGTTAACGAAAGTTTTCTTCAACAGGTTTCTCAACAGTCAAAATGCAAACAAGTCGAATTTACTGAATTATTATTCCAACCGGTTCCTTATAGCAGCACTACACCTAAAGGAATGCCATCAGAATTTGAAAAATATCACGAATCTCAAGACTACGAAATCGTCAACGTACCGCCAAATTTTATGTTTAAAGCCAAGATTTTTAAACCAAGTCGGCTCTGTGCAATTTATAGAAAAAATTAATAATTTTTAACTGTTCACTGATAACTGGTAACTGGTAACTGATAACTGATAACTGATAACTGATAACTGATTATGCCTACACAAACAAAT
>CAKZYM010000204.1 GCA_937884685.1 uncultured Calothrix sp. | reverse complement strand
AAAGCTATGTAAATCTAAAAGATAAACCTTACCAAACTCTGCAATCTTTTGTTGTAGAAGCGATTTTAATTGATAATGATAAGGCAAATAATATTTTTCAATTCGTGATTCTATTTGTTCTTTACTGGGTTTGTATCGATAAATATTTTGACTAAAAGCCGTATTTCCTAGAATCACCGAAGACCAAAATGAGCCAAAAAAAGGTTCTTTAACTTGACGATTTAAATCAACAACATATCGATTATGAGTAGCTTGTAAAACCGTAATTCCTAAACTAGGAAGAAAATCGTAAAGTTTATCAAGATGCCAATCACTATGAGGTAAATAATTTAAATGCTCGCTTGTAAATTGAGCAGCAATATCTTCAGGAACAAATAAACCGCTGTGAGGAATATTTGCCACTATTGGTAAAGCTTTAACTGTAGGTTGAGAAATATTGAATAATTGCATTTAAACAGTGAGCAGTGAACAGTGAACAATTTTAAGAACAAAAAAATATCCCGAATAATCGTTAATTAAACCTTTAAGCAGCAACCGCTTTGGTTTGTAAACCCTAAGATTAATAGCAAAATTTATATGAATCTAACCGAACAGCATTATTCTTATTAAGCCCGAATACCCGCCTCGGTTGGGAATTCCGAGGCTAATATACAAAGTACGTTAAAACGCACTAAAATCGTTGCCCAGTCTGATTTATCTGACTTTGCGTATTAGCCTGAGAATTTATTCTAAGGCGATTGTTGAGAATGGTGCTGTTCGGTCAGATGAATAGAACTAAAATACAAGCCATTAGTGTTGGGTTAATAATAACTGTTCATTATTCACTGATAACTGATAACTGTTCACTGTTCACTGTTCACTGTTCACTGCTCACTGGTAACAGAACGCTGAAAGTAGAACCGACTTCAAACTGACTTTGTACGTCAATATCACCACCCATCATTTGGCAAAAATGACGGGTAATAGCTAATCCTAAACCAGTTCCACCATATTTCTTAGTGGTTGAAGCGTCACCTTGTGTAAATGGTTGAAAGAGTTGCTTTAGTTGGGATTCGGTCATACCAATCCCGGTATCCTTAACAATGAAAGTAATTGTTTCACCAGAAATACTGCCTATAGCATTTTTTTCTCGTCTAATTTTTAGAGTTATCTTACCGTTTTTAGTGAACTTCGAGGCATTGCTCAACAAGTTCAACAGCACCTGTCTTACTCTTGTCTGGTCTTGATACATGGTACCAAGTTCACTGTCGTAATCAATTTCTAAAGCACTACCATTTTTTTCTATGGTCGGTTTGATGGTAAGAACAAGATTGTTGATCATCGACAATACTTCAAAGGTTTCCGGATAAAGTGTCATTTTACCGGCTTCAATTTTAGATAGGTCGAGGATGTCGTTGATTAATTCTAGTAAATGTTTACCAGATGTATTAATTATTTCTAAATCAGCACTAAAATCTTCTTCAATACCTAAATCTGTTGCGTCTTCTTGTAAAAGCTGACTTAAGCCGATAATAGCGTTTAAAGGTGTACGTAATTCATGACTGACGTTTGCTAAAAATTGACTTTTAGCCTTACTTGCAGCTTCCGCTTGTTCTTTTGCTTGCTGCAATTGCTTGGTTCTCTGCGATACCCTTTCAATCAAGTGATTCAAGGATTTAGCTAGTAAACCGATTTCATCTTCGGTTGTAACTGGAGCGCGTAAGTCGAAATTTGATTTACGAGCGACCTGTTCTGCTACTTGAGTTACAACTATTACTGGTTCGGCTATAGCGCGGGAAGTTCTCCAAGCCACAACAACCGCAATCGCAACAGAAAGCAGCATACTAGCAATAACAATTGTTCTTTCGATTCCTTTGGAAAATCTTAAGTCTTTGGCTCTAAAATATTCTTGCCTTTCGGCATTTTGAAGAATATTATTTAATCTTCTACTTAACTGCTCTAAACTGACAACTGTTTGAGAGCGGGTGAGTTCAAGTAGTTTTTGTTGGGTATCAGAAAGTTGCTCTGGCTGCGTTTTACCTTCTGCTTGCTGCAAAATTGTATTTAATTGTTGAGTATAAGACTCTAGGCTATCGCTATATTCTCGCAACAATACTTGAAGAACAGGTTCTGCTGCTGCAAGTCTTCCAGGCTTATCATTCACAAATTCTGTAATATCACCTTCGACTTCTTGAATTTTACGAATACTTTCGTCAAATTCAGCTTTTTTACGAGAAAGCTGCTGTGGTTGTTTTACTACCGCAGCCAAACTATAGCCGTGCAGTTGTGCTTCTACTAAAGCATCTTTATAGCTTGCCAACATTCGTGTCTGATATTGGGCATGACTGAACTGTTTGATTTCTCTTGCACGGTAGTAGTTAGCAATTACTAATCCTACAAGCGAACCAAAAAAGCCTATCCCAATCGCTGCAAAATATCCATAGCCAATTTTTTGGTGGATACGCTTAGAACTAGCTTTAAGTTTCCCACTTGACGGAAATTCTAAAGTAGGTAGCTCATCATTTGAGGGGACATCTTCTGACACATATTTACTACTGTCACCTACGGTTTTTTGAGTTGACATCCCTCAAATCTCCTTAACCTCCCGCCACAATTGATACTTTATTCAAGGTGGGGAAATTAGATCCAGATACTAGTTAAAACTAATTATCATCTTCTTTTATAGCAGTTACAAAAGTGCAATTGCTAGGTACTTTGCACGAGATTTACGATATTTGGATAAATTTATAGCCAAAAATTAATAAAAATTAGTTAAAATAGCTTGACATATTAAATAAGTGAGGAGCAAAAACTGATTAGTTTACTCCTCACTTACTTTTCAAGTCTGAGCTTGCTTTGATTGCGCCTTTCCTAGCGTAAGAGAGCTACCCGTCCACGAAAAACGGGGCTATCTTGTTTTAGGAAAGACTCAAAGCTTTAGTAGAGTTTGGAACCGATACTCCATTTAAGTTGCTTGCTTCTTGCCTAAGCAGTTGTGCTTTATCAGTACGCTCCCACGGTAAATCTAAATCGGTACGTCCGAAATGACCGTAAGCCGCGACGTCCTGGTAAAAACGTCCGCCTCGTTCATTTGGCAATTTACGTAAGTTGAAGGTATGAATAAGACCAGCAGGACGAAGTTCAAAGTGCTTTTGAACTAATTCCATTAAAATCTGCTCATCAACTTTACCGGTGCCGAAAGTTTCTATCATTATGCTCACTGGTCGTGCAACACCGATTGCATAACTCAGCTGAACTTCGCATTTTTCTGCTAAACCAGCAGCAACGATATTCTTAGCTACATAACGACAAGCATAAGCGGCACTACGGTCTACTTTTGTGGGGTCCTTGCCGGAAAAAGCTCCACCGCCATGTCGAGAATAACCGCCGTAAGTATCGACAATAATTTTACGTCCGGTAAGACCTGAGTCTCCTTGAGGTCCGCCAATTACGAATTTACCAGTGGGGTTAACTAAAAAGCGAGTTTGCTCGTCTGGCTTGATATCAATGTCGCCAAATACAGGCTCAACTACCGCAGACCATAAATCTTTGGTGATTCTTTCCCGCACTGCTGCCTCATCGCTAATACCATCGATGCTGGGTGCATGTTGGGTAGAAATCAATATGGTGTCGATACCAACAGGTCTGCCATCTTCGTAAGCGATACTTACCTGAGTCTTACCGTCGGGACGTAGATAAGGTAATTCACCTGTCTTGCGAACTGCTGCTAGCCTGCGAGCAATGCGGTGAGCCAAGCTAATGGGTAGAGGCATTAGTTCGGGAGTTTCGTCACAAGCGAAGCCGAACATGATTCCCTGGTCGCCAGCACCAATCTTATCGAATTGTTCTTCGCTAGACTCTTCACGGTTTTCTTGAGCGGTGTTAACGCCTTGAGCGATATCCGCTGATTGCTCGTCTAAAGCTACTAAAATAGAAGCGCTGTTGGAACAGAAACCGTTTACAGCATCGGTATAACCAATCTCAGCTATTTTCTTTCTAGCGAGATTCATGTAGTTAACATTCGCTTTACTGGTTATTTCACCGGTAATTAGCACCAAGCCAGTATTGACCACAACTTCAGCTGCAACGCGGCTTGTAGGGTCTTGTTCGAGTAAAGCATCCAAAATAGTATCTGAGATTTGGTCGCAGATTTTATCGGGATGACCCTCGGTTACAGACTCAGAGGTAAAGAGATAGCGACTAGTCAAATTTAATTCCTCCAAAAAGAGAGAGTATTTAGACTTAATTAATGCAAGCATTTTATTAAGTCGCTTTAATCAGCAATCATACCAATTTTTCTGCCAATAAGAATGGGTATTTTATTAACTTTTTCAAAATCAATAGTTACAGTAATTGCTTGAAAATAAATACTTTTATATTGTCAGTTAATTATTTTAAGCATTTGTTTACCATGTTACTTTTTTAACTTGGCTTTATTTTTTACAAAAAAAGGACATCCTTAAGGATGCCCTAACTGCATTAATAATGCTTTTCAAAAAAATTATACGAATCGATTAAATTCAAATCTTAAACTTTAACAGCCATTTTCGCTTCAGTTTGTGTTAACCGTTCGTAAGCAGCACGCATCTTTAGACCAGTTAAAACCTGGAATAAACCTGTTCCATTGTTAGAACCTGGATATTCGCGGTGCTGGAGTAACAAATGAGTCATCTCACCCTGATACTTAGTAGATGTTTTACTCAAATGTGTCTCAATGTAAATTACTTCATCAAGGTTATCAAACTGACCATCAACCTCTAACACGGAGACGTAGCGACCGTAGTATACATCGGAACCGTAATACATTTGCATGCCGGGGTAAGAACAAGTCAGCTTACGTCCGCAAGGAGTCCACTGGATTGTTGAACCTTCATCAAACAAGTAAACTGGGTCGAAACCTTCTTTACCCTCTCTTTGCAGCATCCGTACTCGTAGTACTTTACGCTCTTTATCGTCTTTAATCAGATTGGTTGGTAGTACTTGAAGAACCACATCAGCGAATTCTCTTTGTGGTTCAATATAGTTCTGGAAATCAGGTTTACGAGAATTAATTGCAGCCAATACATCTTCGTACTTGTGACCCCTTTCAGCCATATCGCGCTGGATTTTCCAGGCAATCTTAACTTCATCGCCAATGTCTAAATAGACGCTGAAATCAATTAAAGAACGAACCCGCTCGTCATACAAAGGATGCAATCCTTCGATAACGATAATATGATTCGGCTCTATTCTCTCTGGGGGATCTAATTCGCCGGTTTCGTGGTTATAAATAGGCTTATCAATCGCTTGACCTTCCTTAAGAGCTTTCATCTGCTCGTACATCAAGTCAAAATTGTTCGCTCTTGGGTCTAAAGCCGTAATGCCAGTTTCTTTACGCTGTTTACGGTCTAGACTATGATAATCATCTAAACAGATAACAGTCATAAACTCTTCGCCGAACAAATCGATTAAACGACGCAAAAACGTAGATTTACCGCATCCAGAGTCTCCAGCAACTCCAATCATTACAATGCGATCCAACTTATTTGCCATAAATCCCCTCTAATTAATTTCTAAAGATGACTGAATATTTTTTTTACACAGATTTATTACAAGTTAGGGTTCCCATTAAAATTTTTTCTTCCAAGAAAATCTAATAGGTGCCCTTCAGGAGTCCCCATGACGGTTGCCCTGCGCTCTTGCGATACAACACCAATTTACAACAATAGATGGGTAACGAATGATTTAACCACTTGATCCCTCTGCCTGTTAGTCGAGATTTGTTGCTGTAAGTATTTAATCCTAGCTATATTTCGGATTGTAACAGAACCGGCGTATCATATACAAGTTTTGTAGCCGAATAATCACTACTATCAAATTCGACTACAGTCATGAATATTCATTTAACATTTGAAAAACTATAAGTAGATACGTATTTAAAATTTTGAGTAGCTATTTACAGGTTTTGAATCCGTAATTTCTCAAATGTTATAGTACACAATTGTATCATGCTTGCACTGCTCTATACTGAATTCATGTCAACTACAAACGAATAAATTAGGTCAATACTCAACTCAAATTAAATTCTGAATAAATTTCTAATAAATTCCTAATAATCTTATATTAACCCTCACGGTTACTACTACATAACAAGCATAAAAAAGTCACGCATTATACTGATAAATGATTAATTGTAATATTCATGCATTGAAAAACCTCCACCTTGTTTTTTGCTTGTGGCTTGTTTATCTGTAATTCTTGACATTAATAATATTTGTGACAGTTGACAGATGTTTCACATCAAGTAAAACTGATTATAGTTGCTTATATAACCTTTATTTATGACTGCATAAGTATATCGTTAGGTTTTTTACCATAGCGAATTGAATTTGCATTCAGAAATGTTCTTATCGAATTAAGTTAAGAGCCGTATTGTCATGAAAAAGTGTTAAAAACAGTGGATAAGATAAATCAGCGGGAGCGGAAAAAATTTTGCTGGCAAAGAATATAATGTTAACTTGTATTTTTTTGTGAATTATTCTCAATACTGTTGATAGGTCTTGGCGGTGATAGTTTGTCACCATCCCGACCTACTTCAGCTATCTTCCGTCCAAAAAAGCAGAAATTGTCAAAGAAAAAATTAAATTGATTCATTATTAACATTCTGCAAGCAACTTATCAATTACCTTAGAAGGTGAACAGGTGTGTCTTTAACTAACCCCCTGCCCCACCTAAGGCGAGTGTAAGCAGTAAGATTAATGGCTATATTTGCAGCCATTTCCCTTGCAGGCAGTTGAGCTTTGTATACCGAAGTTCGGTAAATGAAGTTGAATTGTGTAAAAGGGAAAGACTTTTTTGAAAAGGGTTAAGTAATCAATCGGAGTGGTAGAAAATATGTATTATCAAGGTGCTGTTGAAAGTACTACTAACACGGAATCGGGTAGCCGCGTCTTTCTGTATGAAGTAGTGGGTTTACGTCAGAGCGAAGAAACTGACAAAACAAACTATCCAATTCGTAAAAGTGGCAGTGTATTCATCAGAGTGCCTTATAACCGCATGAATCAGGAAATGCGGCGTATCTCTCGTCTAGGTGGCAAAATTGTTAGCATTCAATCAGCCGATGCCTTGGAGCAAGTTAGCTCGAAAGCAGCTTCAAATGGCAGTAATGGTGCTAGCAGTGCAGGGAATGTTAAAGCCACGTCAGAGTCTAGGAAGAAGGATAAAAAAGGCAACACCATGACTGAAGCGAAAGCTAAGAAAAAAGACGTTCCCGTAAATATTTATCGTCCCAAAAATCCATATGTGGGTAAATGTTTATCTAATGAAGAATTGGTTGGTGAAGGCGGAATTGGTACCGTCCGTCATCTGAAATTCGACATTTCAGGCGGAGACTTACGCTATCTTGAAGGTCAAAGTATCGGTATTGTCCCACCGGGAGTAGACAAGAATGGTAAGCCTGAGAAACTCAGACTGTACTCCATCGCTTCAACTCAACATGGTGACGACGTAGATAATAAAACCGTATCATTATGCGTTCGCCAATTGGAGTACAAGCATCCCGAAACTGGTGAAACAGTATACGGTGTTTGCTCAACTTTCTTGACAGGTCTTGAAGTTGGAGCAGATGTGCATATTACTGGTCCGGTGGGTAAGGAAATGCTTTTACCCGATGATCCAGAAGCTAACATCATTATGATGGGAACTGGAACTGGTATTGCTCCTTTCCGTGCTTACTTGTGGCGGATGTTCAAGGATGAAGAAAAGAAAGTTAATACAGATTATCAGTTTAAAGGCTTGGCTTGGTTGATATTCGGTATTCCTACAACTCCTAACATTCTTTATAAAGAAGAACTTGA
>CAKZYM010000203.1 GCA_937884685.1 uncultured Calothrix sp. | reverse complement strand
TCCTTCTCGAAAAAGTTTATCAGCTTCAAATTGAAGATTTTCAGAAGATTGAGCAAATAATTTACCCTGATTCCCTACACCTAATAAAAACTGATTTTTACCTACTTCAGACTGACGAGCAGACACTCTAACATTCACTAACGATAAACAAATAGTTAATGCAAAAAAGCTTAATTTAATTAATTTCATTTAATCAATACCTACTACCTTAACTTTCATATGACTGGAATTGGAACCAAACCACATTTCCTTGACTTGATATGTACTTGGTTGTCCTAAAGGGTCTGGTGGTGGTTGTTTCTCTTTGACAATAGATTTCTGTGAAACCTCAGCTTCACCCTTACTAGAATCCTTGACCTGAAAATCCGTTAATGGTTTTATTCTCCAAATTTCAGGTTCATTCCTAAGACGAGTTTCCTGAGCTTCTGGAAGTTCGCTATCTAGACTAAATTTGATTTCTTTAATATCACTAATCGCAATCAAATCATCCTGACCGCTAAATTCTAGTTTGATATTTTTATCGTTAATAGCTGTAACTCGACCAGACTTTGAACCACCTTTGGTCAATTCCACATCAGCTATACCTGGTAACGATAGCGCTATAGATGTATTCTTTTTGGTTGATACTGTCGAAGAGATATTACTACTTGAAGGTTTATTACTACATCCCGACGATAATAATACTGAGCTAAAAAGTATATACAGTAATATTTTTGCTAATCCTGTCATTGTTGGATAATACCCTGAACTACTATAAACTCCTGATGATACAAGTTTTAAATATAATAATCCGGAGATTTATTCATCAGAAACAAGTATAAAACTTTATTAGTGTGTTGCAACCACTACTTTATTAAAAAGTGTATATTTTTTGACGATATATGTCCCAACAAACTCCCACATCAAATAATCACCCCAACGAACCGAAAATTTTAGCAACCTTTGCTAGTTTGCTTGGGGTACTTGCTGTATTTCTATATTTCACGGGTTGGATTTATCGCTGGGCTTATTTCAACTTCTTTCAGTTGGATATCACTACCCTTGATTTACCGTTGGAATCTTTTTTTATCGTTCCCTTTCAGGTATTTCTTGGGAATTTCTGGGCATTAGGTAAAACTCTATTGGCTATTGTTGCTAGTATATTTCTAATTAACTTTAGTTTGTGGCTGCTAAATTTATCGAGAAATTCACCAACTAGTAGACAACATAGATTGCGACCGCGATTTTCTCAAAAGCTTCAAATTATCTACGGGTCATCCATTGCAAAGAATATACGAGCATCTATAAATATCTTCCCCCAATCGTTATGTAAAGAAGCAATAACTGTAATTTGGATTAAGGATATTCTATTCTGGAAAGCTCGTTCTCAAGGAATTGTAGATGCTCGAAAAGATGCGACAAACGAAACTTCTGCTCGTCCTGTTATAACCCTAATTACTAAAAAAGATAATTTGGGATTGGGACGTAAACCAGAAAGTTTATCAGTTAATCCTTCTTTGAAAGATTTTCATATTATTGGTGATGTAAATTTATTAGAAAATATTAAACGACGAGAAATAACCGATATGACTATCCAACCACCTAGAGTTTGGCGTTCGTTAATTGAACGTAACGGTTGGATTTATATATTTCAAGCTCTACCTTCAAACGCAACTCCTAAACAACGACCATTAGTTTTAGCTATTAGAGAAAGTGGCAATGGAGACCAATTATTAATTCTTAGTCCGGAAACTGCAAACAAGCAACCTAATTAACATCAAAGCACCTAACCCAACCTACTAAACCACCCAGGGTCTAGACCAACAGCACGCATTTTTGCATCATCAAACATCCGCTCAAACGGAATTGTTCCCCTAGCAATTTGCTGCTTTCTAAATTCGTCCGCATACCTGTGAGCAAACGATTCCCTTTCCTGTGATGGACGCGAATGGTATTTGTCGTTGAGAACAGACCACAGGTCGAAATTATCTTTACTTGGTTCTTCGACTTTGGTTAAATAATCCACGTAATGACCAATTTCATGAGGAAGTGTACGATACAGTTGCGTGTTGCGAATTGTATCCAGCGTGCAGTTAATGATGTGTTGACGCTTGTCCGTAACCACAACATGTCCGTCCTCACGCAATCGTTCCAGTTCTTTCGCTCCTTCGGGTGTAAGTGATTTGCTCCATTTAAGCGGTTGTTCAAAGTTCTGTGCTTCGAGGTAAACGGTAGGACCAGAGAAACCGCATAGGTCAGAACTATAAATGAGTCTACCCCAAACTGACGAAAGAATTTGCTCCTTACGTTTGGGTTGACGGAGTACGAAAGCGGTAATGTCGTTGATATGTTCGGCTGGGATAAGCTCAAGCAATCGTTGAATATCATCAACCGTACATGCGTGTATAAAGCCTTTGAGCGTCGGTTCAATGATTACATGCTTTGAAATCGAGCCTACTTGAATCTCAACCACTACAGGGTCTACTAAACGTTCGTAGAAGATGCGGTTGTCAGCCCAAGCCCATGGTATTACAAGTTTATTATCTTGACTGTACCCTGAATGTTTAGTACCAATGTTTCGATTGCGACGGGTCGGATTGTAGCCAGGATTTTTCGTCATTTCATCAAAGTACTTAGTTCGTAGGTTGGGTTAGACAGGTCTAGGAATTTGATTAAAAACGATAAATTTGAATCCTGTCGTAACCCAACACCAATAATTTGAAATAACCATAGATAATGTTGGGTTACGGTGCAATTTCTTACTCCCTAATTAAAAGCCATATTTTTAAAAGCACCTAACCTAACCTACTAGCTATGATTTCTTAACTAGCTTAACTATGACATCTTTCTTAATATCAATTAATTTCTTGACAAAATCCTCATAGCTTTCTTGAGGATAGTCTGGGTTAGGAAATATTTTATACTCAGTTTCGCCAAGCATATTTCTCAGATGTTGGGAAATTGAAGGAGGTGTATGTGAAATAACTTCTCGAATCGTTTTCGGTATATGCCTATATAGTTCTTTCAACTCCTCTAGATGCTCAATTAACTTACGTTCATCAGTGGTTGAATATTCTGTCTCAATTCTGCTGTTAAGGATTTCTTGAAGCTCATCATAATTAATCGGTTCGGAAGCTCTATTTCTTCGTATATATATTGCATCTTTTTTAAGTTTGTTACCAGATTTCAAGGCAATAAATGGTATGTATCTTGGGTTGTGTTTGATGATTACGATAAGGAAAAATTTATCTTTAAACTCTGGATGATTCTCACCCTTGTAGTAGATTGGAATAATATCGATTTCTAATTTTTTAGAGATATAAACTTTTAGCTTCTTTTCAATATCTGTAATATCAAAACTGTTAGACAAACCACAAGGAGAAAATTGATTTGATTTGCTTTCCTTAACTCCAAACACAATAGCCCCACCATTTTTATTTGCCATTGCAAGGATATGCTTTGCCAGTAAATCAAATGGGAGCAATTCTTGCTTGAATTCCAGATCGTTATCTTCTACAGCTTCTAGTTGTAAAAGTTCACGTAAATTACGACGTGTCGGTTCTTTCAAAAAAGAAGCCAGCTGCTCTTTCCATGGCTTGTCGTTTTCAGCACTATTTTCCATATTCGACGTTCTACCAAAATTATTCAAACCATAACACACCCTACAATTACCAATTCCTTGAGCTTCTCCTCTTCTGCAATCTATTCAAGTCAAAATCGTTGACAGTTAGTAAGTTGGGTTAGACACGAAAATTAATTTGATGAAAACTATAAATTTTAATCATGTCGTAACCCAACATCAGTAATTTGAAACAACCACATTAATCAAAAGCACCTAACCCAACCTACAATCTACAATCATTATTACTATCTAAATTATAAAATGGTGCGTCACGGCATTAACAAATTAACTCTTTCTTACCAAAT
>CAKZYM010000202.1 GCA_937884685.1 uncultured Calothrix sp. | reverse complement strand
TTTGTTTTAGGTAACGCAAGCGGCGCTTTTTATGCTGATGAAGACATTACAACAAATGGTAAACGCGACTACGCTTTCATCCTAGACTTTGAAATCGGAGATACTATTCAGCTTCATGGTAGTGCTGATGATTATGTTCTTGATGTATCTCGTGGAAGTACTAGTATTTACTTAAATGATGATGGTGTTCAAGGATTAACTCGTAATGACGAATTGATTGGGATAATCAAAGGTTTTAGTATTGAAAACATGAATTCGGGATTTAGCTTTGCTACAGATGAAGAGTAAAAGGAGGATTGATTTATCCGCTTTAGTGAAGGGTTAAATAAAGTGCGATCGCCATTTACAACTGACCTAACTTTTCCATAAAAATTAGCAATCCGTAGGTTGGGTTCGATGCACAATTAGGCTTATTTTTTAATTAGCAATTTATCATTTGCATCGCAACCCAACATTATTATCTTGTCTTGAATAATAGAATTAACTCTAAGTAAAATCTCTGATGTTTCCAACATTATAGTCGCCCCAACCTACCTTATAAAAGGGGGGCTTTATTTTATTTATGATTTCTTTATCCCTCTAACGACCTGTGTGACCATCCTCCCATCACTAAAATAATGATTCCTTTATTCTTTCAAAATCAAAGTTTTACATACATTCCGTGTTCATACAGAAGATATATGACGAAAACACGTAAGAAAATGGAGAAAAGGGAGCATTATTACAAAATAAGTTAAAAAATACCAAAAATGGTTATTTACAGAGTTAAACCTTGGGCTACGGGAAATAATAATGGCAGTTCATGGGAGAATGCATTTACCAACTTACAATTAGCAATTAGTGCTGCTAGTTCGGGTGATGAAATTTGGGTAGCCCAAGGTGTTTATAAGCCAGGAAACAATCGTACAGATAGTTTTGATATTCCAGATGGAGTTACTATTTACGGTGGTTTTGCTGGAGACGAAACAAATTTAGCACAAAGAGATATTGAAAAAAATCTTACCTACTTGAGCGGTGATATTGGCAAAGAACGAGATAATCGGGACAATAACCATACTGTAGTTAAATTAAGCAGTGGTTCTACTGCTACTCTTGACGGTTTAATTATTCAAGACGGTAATTCAAATGATGACGGTGGTGGTGTTTACAACGAAGGTAGTTTAACTTTAAAAAATGTTGTAGTTCGTTATAACCTAGCTGCTGATAGTGGTGGTGGTATTGTTAATAATGGCATAATAAATATTATTGACAGCACGATAGCTGATAATTTTGCGATTGGTAATAATTCATCAAGTGGTGGTGGTGGGTTAATCAACACTGGTACATCGGCAACTATTACTAACAGTTTATTCTACGGGAATGGAGCTAATAAAGGCGGTGCAATTCGTAGCGATACAAGCCTAAAATTAGACAATAGCAATCTTATTGACAACACTGCTTATGAAAAAGCTGGTGGTGGTGGTGTTGCTAATCTTGGTACCGCAAATATTTCTAATAGTATTATCGTCAACAATACTGATGATTTGGCAAATAACTTTGAATCAGCAACTGGTACGAATGTAAGCGGTGGAAATAATATAATTGGTAATGGTGATGGTGTAAGTGGATTTACTGATGGAATTAATGGCGATAAAGTTGGTGAAAAATACAATCGTATCGCTGTTGCTCTTAACGAAACTTTTGATAACGATTCACAGTTTAAGAAGAGTTCTAAATTTTTCTCCGACGGAAGCAATGATTATTTTGGTATTTACAAGCAAGATGCTAATAACATCAAATCATATACCGGCTTTACAAATAAATTCCTAACTGGTCAAGACCTAGATGGAGAAGGAGCTTCACTTCCGATAACTCTTACCTGGTCAAATATAGATATTAAATGGTTAACTGATTTAAAATTTAGCGGTGATTTTGCTTCTTTCTTCGATTCACCTGGTGATATTGATGCTGCTGATTTTATCAAAATCTCCTACAGCATAGATGGTGGTCAACAGCAAAATCTGCTTTGGTTCTCCGGAAGTGATTTTAGTAGTGCTTCATTTAATGGTGTCTTGAAACAAGATACTAATTTTGATGGAATCGGTGATGGACAAGTATTAAATAATGAAGCACAGAATTTTTCTACAGCAATAACTGAAACTGGTTCCACACTCGATTTAACATTAGAAATTAACCTTGATTCAACAAACGAAGATTTTGCTCTTGATAATTTTCTAATTACTGGTATTACTGCTCCTATCGAAGGGAGTGAATCTAAAGATAGTCTTCTAGGAACCGAATCTCACGACATAATTAACGGTTCTTCTGGAAACGACTATCTCAAAGGTAAAGCAGGGGACGACATAATTGATGGAGGTGCAGATAACGACCGACTTTATGGTGATGATGGTGAAGATACTCTCACAGGTGGAACTGGAAACGATTATTTAAATGGTGGAGATCAAGAGGATTCTCTCGAAGGAGGAGAAGGTAGAGACAGACTTTATGGTGGTGACGCTGACGATACTTTAATGGGTGAAAGCGGGAATGACTACCTTGATGGTGGATTCGGAGTCGATTTCCTTGATGGAGGAGAAGGAAATGACAGACTTTATGGTGGTGACTTAAACGATATTTTAATTGGTGGTAGCGGTAAAGATTATATTAGCGGTGGTAGTGGTAACGATGAAATTACAGGTGTTGATATCGTTAGCTTTGGTATTGGTGAAATTGATAGACTTTCGGGAGGAGATGGTGAAGATACTTTTATTTTAGGTAATGCAAATCGTTGTTTTTATGATGATGGTAACAATAGAAATAAAGGCAGGTCTGATTATGCTTTTATTAGTGATTTTAACGTAAATGATGATGATATCCTACTTTTCGCAGGAGAAGATTATTACCTTGATGTCACTCGTGGAAGCAGTAGTATTTACATTGATAATGATGGTGTTGAAGGATTTAGCCGTAATGATGAATTGATTGCTGTAGTTAAGGGAGTTGCTCTTGCTGAAGGTAATATTGATGGTTCCACTGAAGGATTTAATTTTGTTTAAGTAATCTCAAATATTGCAGCAGTTTCAGAAACCCGGTTTCTTTCTAATTTCACAACAGGATAATTATAATTTTACGAATAGAAACCAGATTTCTTTGAGCTTAATAAGAATGATGTAAAAAGCTAGAGTAATCTAATTTTAATCAAAATGATTTATCTAAAGTTCCTATTGCAACAGTTGGGAGCTTTTTTTATAGACTATAAAAACTTGGCATACTTAAGTAATTATGTCTAAAAGTATCTACAGATAGTTTTTATGAAAAGTATGTAAAATACGAAATTATGCTGATGCTATACCTAGAAAAAATTGATTATATTGTTTTGGAATTAGTACTATCTTTTTATAAAAAAGCATATATACAAATTAATCATTATATTAACTATTGAATTTTATATAGCAATAGAGAACTAACAGTAATAATTATTTTGCTGAAACAGGGGCTAACCATTAAATTAATGCGTTTATACAATGACCGCTAGAATTCAATTTTGCATCTTCATTCCATCTCTTTCAATATGGTTGGCTTTAAGTAATCAGGTAGCATCCGCCAAAAAGATAAATTATTTATTAGGAACAAAAAACGAAACTTGTCAAAAAGGTACAAACGAATATAAAGAATATAATTTAATATGTAAAAATACTTTTAGAGAAAACTTAAGAGTAAAATTTAAGCATTACCGCCACCAGAATGATTGGTCAAATCCGAAAACAGAATCAATTAAATGGTTTGATAAGAACCATAAAAATTCAGATGAGAAAGAGCAACTCGGCTCATCGGTGAATTATTTAAACATATCTCAAATTAATCAAGAGAATCATAAATTAACTCAGGCTAGTAATACTGCTTATAATAAATTAATACAAAAACTAAAAAAATGGAAGCTAGAAGAAAATTTAATTGAAAGAATCTCTTCAACTCGAAAAACGCCATCAAAAGCATTTGATTTAAATTTAAATTTAAATTCAGATTCCAAATATATTCTCCCACCAACAGTAGCTGCTCCAGAAAAAATTCACCCTTTTACAACAACATTACCTTTAAATGGCATACCTATCAGCCATTTAACTGATTGGGAATTTTACACTAGTTCAACTTTTGGAGACGATAACAATACCAGCATTTCCGCTGGAGGTATTCTTAAACTTAGCAGTCAAGTAACAGAAAGTTTAACCAAAAATAATATTTATACTGTAGACCAAAAAGGCAGCTATTTACAGTTACAAAGAATCAGACAAAATCGTAAAATCGAGTTAACAAGAAACGAACCTCATACAATGCTCGGTATGCAAATGCAAATGAGCTTTGTTGCTTCTTGCTTAACAGGTGAAGATATTGAAAGGAAAAAATGCTCCTACACACCTGGTTTAATAACTGATAGAAACAGTATTGACCCCGATTTTTTTGTTCCCACTCGTATTGTCCAAACCAGCAATATGAGTGAGGTTGTCACTCCTGAATCTTTTGCAGTAATGAAGCTTCCAGGATTTCAAACAGGAGCAAACGGACAAGAAATCGGATTAGATTTATATTTTCCTAATGCTGGAGCATTTCCCGGTAATACTCAAGGAAATCAAGTTTTTTATGAAAGAAAAGAAGAAATTAATAATACTCAAATCGGATTATATTCTCGGATTAGACAAATAGTTAAAGCCAATCATAATAAAGCCGTAATTGGTCGGACAATTCGCGGTTTTGGATTGGTCACTGATAGCGATAATTTATTGCTAAATTCTGCGGTGCAGTTAGGAAATTTAGTTTTACCCGATGTTAAACCTCGTCTTACAGGTAGTACTAAAAAAGTAAATACAAATATCAATAAAAATCTCTTTTTAGCAGCCAATAACGTTAGAATACCCACAGCTAGCTACACCTTCTATCAAGCTGGAATCGGTTCTGCTGAAAGTCTTAAACCCAGTATTAAAAAACGCAGTCAAATTCCCAGAGCAAAATTTAATAGTCTTTGGGTTGGTATTTCTCCAATTATCGACCGTAGAATTGAAAAAATTAATCGATATCAACCAACTGGAAAGCAGAGAATAATTTCTAATGGAGGAGGAGAAGGAGGAGTTGATTCAAATGTCAGCTTACTTTCTGTTGTTAACGGTGAAAATTTTACTGCTAACGAAGTAGAAGACTTCTACGGTCAAATTTATCTGACAAATTTTGCTCAGGACGTTAATTTAGTCACGGGAAATCGCTTTGTAGAAGACATAAATTATTATCCACATATCAGCTTGACCGGAAATGTACAGGGTTCTGTAGATAGCTGGAAATATTATATGGGTGTGATTGCGAGTAAAAATATTAAAGCTTATGCAGGTAGTGACTATACTCGTAACTTTGGTAATTTAAATCTTTCTACTGGAGCAATTGGCTATATTAATCCCGATAGAGATTATTATTCTCAAATATACGGTAGTCTTTCTCAAAGAATTGGCTCAAGTAGAAGAACTAATTTAGTTTTATCAAGTCGTTTTAACTACGCTTTAGATAGAGGAAACCGTATCGGAAATATTGAAAGTGAAGCTCCCGCAAGTTTCGTTACAGTAGGAGCAAGAGCCAATTTTGGTAGTGATTCTTTCGGTTTAGTCAACTATTTT
>CAKZYM010000201.1 GCA_937884685.1 uncultured Calothrix sp. | reverse complement strand
TTAACTGTTCACTGCTAACCGATTCCAGCACCAAGCAAAAAGAGTTCCACCTACTGCTAATTTTGCTATTTCAAGTACCCAGTAAGTACCATGCAATAAATTCATACTGGCAGGAGTTTCAGTAATTGCTTCAAACCAGTTTAATTGTAGTCCAATGGCAGACATTTCTGGAGTCAAAATATAAGTATCAACTAAAGCAATTGCAACTAGTAAATTTGCTAAGAAAATAGCGCTTTTTGACCAGTTTAATTTAGTTTGACCAAAAGCCATAACCCCAGTTAATATCAAGCCCGCACACAATAATTCAACTCGGTTAAAGCTCCAAAAAATTGTATAGCCAGCCGATGCAAAACTAGATTGAGTCATCATTCCAGAAACGTAAAGGCTAGGCATAATTACCCAATCTAAAATAATGCTAGCACTTAGCCAAAAGCCCAAAGTTAGCATAACGACATTTTGCCAAGCTGGATGCTTGAATTCGACGTTGGAAGTTGAAATAGTATTCATAAAAAAAATAATTGCTTCGTTATATTTTTAGTGTGAAACAAAAAAAGTAGTTTTAACCAACTTCTCAACTATCTGTAACAAAGCAGTCGTATTTTTACGGTAAATATAGCGTTTACCGTACATTTACAATAACATTTCTTAATATTTGAATTTTTATCAAATCGGTAGGTATTGTAATTATAAATTCCTAGCTGTTAATTCCTAATTCCTTAACCCATGCGCTTCGTAATTGTTTTAAGTACGTTAATAACTTGCATCATCGGTATTGAAATTTCGACATTTAGATTAAGTCAAGCAGTGCAGCTACGAGATGGGAGAGTATATTTTGTTCAAGCTCCACGTTTAGTGAAAGCAACAACAACTTTTGACGACGTGAATATATGGGGTGCGACATATTATTTTACAGTTGAAGTTCCGCCCGATGCGGGAGAACCTCTGCAAAAGATAACTATTAACCAGCATTCGGGATTGGACAAGATAAATTTTGATTTAAAAAATAGTTTTGCTTTTACGAAAACTGAAAAACGTAAAAAAGAAAAATTGCAGTTTCAGATTAGCAATAAACAGCAAGCAAAAACAGTTTCTTTAATATTTAATCCATCAGTTGAACCCGGTAAAACAGTTACCATTGCCTTGAAAGCAAGACAAAATCCTTCAGTTGAGGGAGTTTATCTTTTTGGAGTGACAGCATTTCCTAAAGGTGAGCAGTCCCACGGACAGTTTTTAGGTTACGGAAGATTGCATTTTTATCGAAATAGAAGTTCTTTGTTTTCGCCGTTTGGGTGGTGATGATAAATGTGTATGAACATAAATTACCCGCAGCCTAGAAGGCTGGGGCTAGAGAAACAAAGCCCATCTGCGTGGGCTAAATTCAAAATAAATGTAGAGATGTAGCAGTGCTGTGTCTCCTACCGTCGTGTATCAAAAAAAGTTAATAGAGTGTTCAGCAACCATACTTTTGTGAAGCACCCACATCATAATCTTTGGCTATGATGTAGGCTTCTCGGCGACTTCTCTGTGAGGACATTGACCGAGCTTTGAAGCCCTACGCGCTAGGGACTTTTTGCCAGATTGTTTTTTCGTACCTTGTAGGCTGCATTTATGCAAGGTCAAAAATGGCTCTCGTTAGCAGAGAAAAAATCAGATTCTCATTTTGCTGCTATTACAACAGTACCGCTTAACAAAATTGTCCTTTTTCTTCCCTAGTTCTTCTCTTTTCAATTTTAAATTAATATTCAGGCAAAATAATTGAATTATCAAGCATAAATATTTGATTTTATCGCTCTTGCTCGTGATAAAGAAGCATATTCTCGAAAATAGACCCCTACTAATTAATTACTAAAGATTAAGTTTCCCAACTACCGAGATTTTATTATGATAATTAACCCTCCGTCTACCGTCATTTTTGTTGATAGCAATATTGCTGACTACCAATCTCTGGCTAACAGCGTCGAACCAGGGACAGAAGTAGTTGTCTTGGATAGCAGCCGCAATGGTGTCGAGCAAATTACTGAAGTATTAGCAAATTACGAAAATTTAGATAGCGTACAAATTCTTTCTCACGGAGATTCAGCGGTTTTACAACTGGGGAATAGCAGTCTAGATAACGGTAATATTGAGAGCTACGAAAACCAATTGCAACAGTGGGGAAAAGCCCTAAGTGAAAATGGTGATATTCTTTTATATGGCTGTAATGTCGCAGAAGGCGAACAAGGACAAGCTTTTATAAATCGTTTGGGAGAGATGACCGCAGCTGATATTGCTGCCTCCGAAGATTTGACGGGTAGTAGCAATCTGGGAGGAGACTGGGTATTAGAAGCAACTACTGGCTTTATCGAAGCTCCTCTAGCGTTTCAAGTAGAGGCAATGTCGGCTTTTAATTCTGTATTGCAAACCTTTGTGGTTACTAACACTAATGATAGTGGTGCGGGTTCCTTACGAAAAGCCATTCTTGATGCGGAAAATAATAATAATGACGGGACGATAGACATCATTGAGATAAATGAAGGCTTAACTATTAATTTAGCTGACAGCTTGCCAACTATTGGCGAGGATGTTGAAATCCGAGGTAACGGTGCTGTAATTAATGGCTTGAACCGACATCAAATTGTAGCGATTAATGGCAAAGACGATACACAAGTAATCTTCTCCAATCTTTCTTTAATAAATGGTCGTGTCAGAGGTAGTACTGGGCAAAGAGGCGGAGGCGGAGGCTTAGGTGCTGGTGGTGCTTTATTTATTAACAACGGTACGGTAATTGCGAATGACGTTAATTTTACTGGCAATATTGCTGCTGGTGGTAATAGTATTTTTGGAGCCAGAGGCGGTAGTGCTGAGAGAACGGGTGAAAATGGAGGTTTTGGGGGAATTGTCAATTTAACTGGTACTGCTTTTGCTGACCCAACTCTTGCTAATGGTGGCAGAGGTGGTGCTCGTGGAAGAAGAAATGGTGAGAGTGGTCGTAGCGGTACTAGCGGTCAGGATGGTAGCTTTGGCAATGGCGGAGGTTCTGGTGGAGGCGGAGGCGGAGGCGAATCCGGTGGATTGCAAGAAGGTAAAGGTGGTTTTGGTGGTGATGGTGGTGATGGTGGTTTCGGTGCTGGAGGCGGTGCTGGAGGCGGTGCTGGCTCGAATCCCAATAGGCGAAGAAGAAGAAGAACCGCATTAGGCGGTGATGGCGGTGATGGCGGAGCATTTGGCGGTGATGGCGGTGATGGTGTTGATGTCGCACCAAATGGAAGTAGAGGTCCAGGTGTTCGCGGTGGCGGTGGTGCTGCACTCGGTGGTGCTATTTTTGTCTATCAAGGTGCTGATTTAATACTTCTTAACAGTAATTTTTCTGAGAATACAGCTACTGGAGGAACTGGTGCTAACAATGGTCAAGCAAAGGGACGTGACATTTTTGTTAGGGATAATGCTTCCGTTTCTCGGGCTAATACTAATGTTGCCACGGGAAATAACCTAGATAATGGTAGCGTTTTTGGTGACATCAGCAATTTTATTCTGCCCAGAATTAATATCGCACCGGTCAATAATTTATCCGAATCCAATCCCGATACAGGTGGTTCTTTTAATTTATCTCTGAACAGAGCTTTACCAGTAGATTTAGTTGTTAACTATACCATTACGGGAACTGCTATCAATGGCGAAGATTTTGAAATCCCCAGTAGCGTGACAATTCCTGCGGGAGATAGAACAGGTTCTATTGATGTCGCAGTTATTGACGACCGCATTTTCGACCCCGGTGAAAATATTATTGTCACCTTAGAAGAGTCGCCACTTTACAATTTCGGTAATTCTATTTCTGCTGAGTTGGCTATTGTGGAGGACGAACCAGATATTAGCCTTGATGGTACAGATGCAGTAGAAGGGGAGAGCAACGGTCAGTTTATCTTTAATTTAAACCCGAATGCTCCTGAAGGTCGTTCTTTGAGCTTTAGCGTTACTGGGGGAACAGCAGAACTAGATACAGATTACAGGTTTCTCAATGCTGACGATGAGCCGATTGTTCCCGATGAAGATGGTAATTTTTCCCTAGATATTTCTGGTGAAGAACAAGTTTTAGCTAAAATAGATGCCACAGGAATTACGGGGGGGATTCCCGATTTTGACGATTCGATTGCTGAAGGAAATGAGACGGTAGAAATTACTCTCAACCCTAGTGAAGAGTATGGTGGTGGCGGAAATACCATAACCGCAAATATTGTTGACAATGACAGTCCCCCCACAATTGACGTTGTTGCGGGAGATAATGCTACCGAAGAGAACTCTACACCTGGTGTTTTCCAGCTTAATTTCTCCAACCCCTTACTCAGTAATGGTACTGATAATGATGATGAAGATGCCGTCTTTAACTTTACTATCGGTGGAGATGCTACGCGGGGTGAAGACTACAAATTGGTTTTGGTTGCTAATAATACAGAGCAAGATATTATCGGCAACAGTTTCTCGCTACCAGAAGGTACGACTACTGCCAGAATTGAAGTCAGACCCGTTGATGAAAATAATCAAGAAGTCAATGAAAACGTTACTTTTGACCTCAATGAAGGAGAAGGATACGAACTAGGAGAAGCTTCAGCAGAGATTGTAATTGAAGACAGCGGTAGGAATGATGCGGATAATGTGGTAGGGGTGCAAATTATCGAATCTCAAGGTTCGACTAACCTCATAGAAGGACAAACTACGGACAACTATACGATAGAGTTAACCAGTCAACCTACTAGCGATGTCACGATTAATTTTGCTACCGATGCTACTCAGGTAGAGAATATTGACCCCATCACTTTTACCCCGGAAAACTTCAACATCAGACAAAACGTTACGGTGGTTTCTGTTGATGACGATATAACTACAGAAGACCGTACTGTTACTATTTCCCATACTGCAACCAGTGATGATGCTGCTTATCAAGGAATTGCGATTAACGAAGTTACTGCCAATATTACCGAAGATGATGTTCCTGGGATTGTTATTGGCAACGGGAACAATTTTACAGTAGCCGAAGGGGAAGCAGGGCAAACCTACACCATTGCTCTAGCAACCCAACCCACAGCAGATGTTACGATTAGTTTTGGCATTAGCGAAGATATCGAAGCTATTACACCCATAACTTTTACTCCCGATAACTTTGCTACTCCTCAAGAGATTACCGTTACTGCTGCGATTGATAATGATGTAGAACCAACGGAATTTCAAAACATCACTCACATTCTTGAAAGTAACGATTCCGTTTATGATGGCTTATCAGTACAACCCCTTCCCATTGCTATTAACGAACTCAGTTTTGATAATATCGAGACAGCAGGGGGTTTAAATAATGCCCTCAATTCGATTCAAGATTCCCTTGACGCTCAGTTTCGAGCCATTGAATTACCTTTTGTTGGTTCTCTAGAAACTCTCGCACCAGATTTAATCGGTAGTTTTCAAGCTAGCTTAATTAATCGGGTGCAGACGGGAGGAGTATTAGACGTAGATAAACTTAGCGGGTTAATTGAAGAAACTATTGCAGAGATTTTAGAAGCTGATGTAACAGTACGTCTAAATCTTTCGGAAGAAGAAGCAACTTTTGATATTTCAGTTGCTAAAGAATTTAACCTTGGTGATATCGACCTGGATGCGGATTTAGG
>CAKZYM010000200.1 GCA_937884685.1 uncultured Calothrix sp. | reverse complement strand
AAGGTGCGAGCAATCTTAATGAAGCTTCTATCACTGGAGAATCTTTACCTGTAGAAAAAACTGTTGATGATGAAGTTTTTGCAGGAACTATCAACGGTACAGGAGCTTTGATACTCAGAGTTCACCAACCACCGGAAAGTAGTTTGATTCAAAGAGTAATTCGCTTAGTAAAGCAAGCTCAAACCGAAGCACCACCATCTCAAATCTTTGTAGAAAATTTAGAACGCAATTACGCCAAAGTAATAGTAGTATGCGGTATTTTATTAGCGGTTTTACCACCTTTTATTTTTAATTGGGACTGGGAAACAACTATTTACAAAGCTTTGATTTTTTTGGTCGTGGCTTCTCCATGTGCTTTAATGGCTGCTATCATGCCTGCATTATTATCGGGAATTGCCAATGGAGCGCGAGGGGGTATCTTATTTAAAGGTGGAGCAGTTTTAGAATTGATAGGTAAAGTTAAAGCAATTGCCTTTGATAAAACTGGAACTCTGACGACTGGAGAACCCCAAGTTATCGATATTATCGCAGTTGATGGGGATGAAAACCAAATTCTATCAGTTGCTGCTGCAGTAGAAGTTTATTCAGAGCATCCCATTGGTAAAGCAATTGTCCAAGCTGCTAAAAATAAAAATTTGAATTTAGCACCTGTTAATAACGCAGTTTCTCATACAGGTTTTGGTATTAGCGGTGAAATTGAGGAAATAGATATTAAAGTTGGTAATGCTAAATTTATTGAATCAGATTCTAATTTACCCGCAGATTTAGTTGCCAAAAGCCAAAAATTAGAAACACAAGGTAAAACAATCGTTTGGGTTGCTGATAACGAGAAAATATTAGGAATTATTGCTGTTGCGGATACAATACGTCCTGAAGCTGCAAAAACTATACAGCTTTTGAAAAAAATCGGTATCCAAAATATTATCGTTGTCAGTGGCGATCGCCAATTAACGACGAGCTACATTGCCCAACAGTTGGGAATTTCCGAAGTTTATGCCGAATTACTCCCGGAAGATAAAGTAACTGTAATTCGTCGCTTAAAAAGACAATATCAAACAGTTGCAATGGTCGGTGACGGTATAAATGATGCCCCTGCTCTAGCAACTGCATCCGTGGGAATAGCGATGGGAACTACAGGTAGCGATATAGCCTTAGAAACAGCAGATATCGTATTAATGGCAGACCGTTTAGAAAAATTAGTTGCTACAATTCATCTAGGTCGTCGTGCAATTAGGGTTATCAAACAAAACATTGTCTTTGCTTTGTCCAGTATTGGTTTATTGCTAGTTGCCAATTTTGCCACTGGTATCAATCTTCCTTTGGGAGTAATTGGACACGAAGGTTCTACAGTGTTGGTAACATTGAGTGGTTTGCGGTTGTTGAGAAATACTAAATGCTCCCGTTAGTGAATTAGGAATTAAAAAATTGATTAATAGAATCATATATACAGCAGATTGCAGATAAATGAGGTACACCTTTTTATTACAAAACTCTTGTGGGGTAGGCATCCCTGCCTGCCCGAATATACCTCACTAAGATGAAATCAGCTGTAGTAATGCATTACAAATTTTATTATTCACATGAGTTTCTATCCAAAAATAATGCATTACCATATTACGAGAATGATTTTCATTGTCTGGGAGAATAAAGATGACTGCTCAAACTTTAGATACAGTCCCCGTAACCGTCCTCACTGGTTATTTAGGAGCGGGAAAAACAACTTTACTTAACCGGATTCTCACCCACGAGCATGGTAAGAAAGTCGCGGTGATAGTCAATGAGTTTGGGGAAGTCGGAATTGATAATCAATTGGTTATCGATGCTGATGAAGAAATCTTTGAAATGAATAATGGCTGCATTTGCTGTACGGTACGTGGTGATTTGATTCGCATCATTGCTAATTTAATGAAGCGCCGTAATAAATTTGACCATTTAGTCATTGAAACTACTGGACTAGCAGACCCCGCACCTGTAATTCAAACTTTCTTTGTAGATGAGGATATGCGGGAAAAATTGAATTTAGATGCTGTAGTTACGGTAGTTGATGCCAAGCATATTTGGCAACATTGGGATGCGGATGAAGCTCAAGAACAAATTGCTTTTGCTGATGTAATTTTACTTAATAAAACAGATTTAGTAACTCCAGAACAACTTGAAGAATTAGAAAATAGAATACGGGGAATGAATGCAATGGCAAAAATCTACCGTACTCGCAATTCTGAGTTAGAAATGGATGCGCTTTTAGGGGTGAAAGCTTTTGATTTAGATAGAGCTTTGGAAGTTGACCCAGATTTTTTAGGTGAAGATGCTCACGAACATGATGAAAGTGTTTATTCTATAGCTTTGGTGGAAAAAGGTGAATTAGACGGGGTTAAATTAAATCAATGGTTGGGTAATTTGTTGCAAACCAAAGGACCTGATATTTTCCGGATGAAAGGTATTTTAAATATTGCTGGAGAAGATGAAAGGTTTGTTTTCCAAGGAGTACATATGTTATTAGATGGAAAACCAGACCGTTTATGGAAAGAAGGCGAACAACGTAAAAATGAACTAGTTTTTATTGGTCGCAATTTAGATGAAACTCAGTTGAAAAAAGATTTTCTCGCTTGTATGGCTTGATTTTGATTAATAGTTATAGCTATTTATGTATACCTCAGAACCTCACCCCCAGAGGAGCCGGGGGTTGCAAACCCCCGTCTAATAGCTCAAGTCGTCTAAAGACGACTAATTAATCAGTCCTATTCATAGGACTTTTGCTATTAGACTGGGACTTGCAGTCCCAGACGGGTTTAATCAATACTATATTCTGCCATTTTATTCGTTCTAAATTCTAAATTCTTCCTTCGTAAAGATACAAATGAAAACTATTAAATCTACTGACTTTGGTCTAAATTGGAATAATATACTTTCTGATTATATAACCGCTGTTAATTGGTCGCCTGATGGTAGTACTTTAGCAATGAGTTCTGCTGCTGGTGAAGTAAAAATTTTGGTGGAAAACGAATTAATAACTTTGCAAGAAATCACTAATACTTCCATTGATGGAATGGCTTTTTCTACTGATGGAAAGTTTTTAGCAGTTGGCGGACAAGATGGTAAAGTAAAAATTTGGAATACTTCTAATTATCAACTGATTACGACTTTAGAAAATGCGACCGCTTGGGTAGATAAATTAGCATGGAGTCCCTGCAAAAATTTACTAGCTTTTAGTTTGGGACGTTACGTACAGGTTTGGGATGCAGACATTCAAGAAATTATTGTCACCTTGAATTTTGATAACTCTTCAGTACTGGGTATTGACTGGAGTCATGATGGTAAATTTCTTGCTATTTCTGGTTATCAAGGTGTGAAAATTTGGCGTTCTGATGAGTGGGATGAAGACCCGTATTTCTTTAGCATACCATCGGCTAGTGTTGCTGTGGCTTGGTCGTCTGATGGTAAATACATTGCTTCGGGTAACATGGATAAAACTATCTGTGTATTGCAAACAGATTTTATTGCGAATGCGAAACAAGCGGAACCTTGGTTAATGCATGGTTTTCCGGGCAAAATTCGTCATTTAGCTTGGTCAAAAGTAACTACATCTAAAAAAGAGCCATTACTCGCATCTTCTAGCGCAGAAGGTATAGTTGTCTGGGAAAAACTAGATGATGCATCTTCGGGTTGGGGTGCGACTGTATTAGAAAATCACATGAATATTGTAGAAGCAATAGAATTTTCACCCGATAACTTAATGCTTGCTTCTGCTGGTGCTGACGGTTGGCTTTGTTTGTGGAAAAAAGCGAAAAAAGTAACGCAAATTCTCCAAGGTGCTAAAAACGGGTTTTCTTGTGTCACATGGCATCCCCAAGGGAATAAAATTGCTGCTGGGGGTCAAAATGGTGAGGTTTTAATCTGGTCTAAAGGTAATCGTGGGGTTGGTTTTGGTTGAATTCAATTTTTTGTAAAAGTAACATTCTTTAGGATTTATTTTTTAGTCAAAACTCAAGCTGTTTTAGCTGGGTTTTTAACAACAGTAGAAAAGTCATTAATAAATTTATTCTGCTGCCATCATTAATTTTCTTTTCGCAGCTTCATAAGCCAAATCCATATTGATTGAAAATTTATTGTTTTTCAATGTTTTTTGGATTTCCCTAAGCTCATAATCTCCTAAATAGTTTTCTAAGTAAGCTTGTATTAAAAACTCAACTAACTGAATAATATCACTGGAAGGCATTTGTATATATCGCTGAATGTACTTTATTGCTTTGCGATCATCAGTCATAACTTTAGCACCAATTCGTTTAGCTACAATAAAGCAAGATAGCTCTGCATCACTAGCACGTTTTGATTGAGGAATGTTCGACATCTCAACCAAATCTTCTATGTCTAAACTAAATTTTGAAATTTCACCAGAGCTAATTAAACTACTGAAATAATTAAAGCTATCAGGATATTTTTGTTTTGCATTTTCAAATTCCAGTTCTACATATATCGTTGTAATAACATAATATCCAAGCGCTTTAAAGAGATTAAAACGACTGATATACATCAAGTTAAGAATCGAACACTTATCAATAGCTACAACTCCTTTCACTAACTATTTACCTCCAGGAATATTAGGAGTTCATTTAGAAGCTGATAACCATCTTCTGAAGTAAGTAATAGCATATCTAAAAGCTTATGATAAGTAATTTCTCCTCGTCTATATGCTTCTGTAGCAAGATTAATAAAGTACCAAGATAAACCTTGACGTATAATATATGTCGATTTTTCTCGTATCCCTGAAGATAAATTTGGTGGAATTTCAGGGTCAAATTTCTCATTATACCTAATAACTAAACGTTCGTCTTTAACTAACTGTTTTCGTAAGCCTTCGTCAATCCACTTAAGCTCACATAAACGGATTATGACAACTTGTGAGATAACTTGAAATCTATCAGCTATTTGTCGGATAAGACTAATCCATGTGACATAAATGTTACCAGGTGAGTAGTCTAATTCAAGTTTTTGCTTTGGAACCAAAAAATTACCTGCAAAACTATTAGCTCTCCATTCAAGCTCTGGTTTGTCATTTGAGGACTTTAAGTATGTAACCTCTTGACCTTGAGATGAATCAAACAAAGCATGACAGTATTCATGAGCAGCAGAAAAATTTTGTCGATACAAATCATCAAGGTAGTTGATAAGAATACAATGCCCAGCAAATGGATGATTGATATATAAACCAGAAATATTTTTATCTTCTAATTGACGCTTGAAAATATGAATACCTTGATTTCTTATCAATTCAAATATATTTGTTATAGCTTCCTGTTCTAAGAATAAACGCTGTCTCTCAAATAATGCAGCTTCTTCACCTTGTTTTTTGAAGTATGTGTGATCAAAGGGGTACTTTTCATAATTGGGAATTTCTACAAACTGATGCTGAAATATTTCTCGCTCCAGAAAATTTTCGTATTCACAAAGCCTAATAAATTGTTGAATAGCAATACGATCATTCTTAGATAGCTCAGCATTACGCCGAAACATTTCTTGGACTTGCGATTCTGCCGATGGATAGTCACCCGTGACGAAGTATCTAAAATCACGCTCATATAAAGAAGCCAGTAATACCAACTGATCGCCAGAAATTCTATTTGTACCTGCCTCAATATCTATATATTCCTGTAAGCTAATTTCAAGGCGTGATGCAGAATCTTGCGGATTAATTAAAAGACTCTCTCGCGCATCCTTGAGTTTATTTCCTAAAACTACGTAATCAAAAGCCATTGCTTTATGGATTGAGGATGCATAAAAAATATATCAACTTAATACGATTGTAATTCATTTGACAATTCACATCAACATCAAGATTCTCCCCCACTTTGTTTTTCAATAGCTTTTCTGACAACTTCAACTTCCAATTCCAGTGCTTGAGCAATTTGTTCGACACTAAATCCCATATTTAACATCCGGGGGACCGCTTCAAGTTTTGTTGCTATTTTTGTTCTTTGTTCAACCTCTTGCTCAACTTCCTGTTTCAATTCTTGCTCAACTTCTTCTCGAACTTCCTGATAAAATTTAGTTTTTCGCCACTCGGTTAATCCAAACATCGCTTCTAACTCCTGTCTACTTTTATTTGAGAATTTATAAACCAACATCCTTTCTACTAATTCTAAAAGCTGCCGACGGTTGCTGACATCTGCTTGTTGGACTTGTCCGATTAAATTTCTAGCAACTTCTACCGCTTCATCTTCCGGAGCAACTACTAATCCAATAATCCCTAACCCAATTGAAGAAGAAGTATCGGTTAATTCATCTAGATATATTACTTGTATTTGCCCGTCAGATAGTGATGTTTGATACGCAATCGGGATGCCTGGGTCAAGGCTACGTTTAGCCCATAAAACTACCGCTTTCCAAGTTTTATCTGGTCTATATTGATTTAAATAAACAAACGCTTCGGTAATTAATCGCCAGTATAAATTATCATCATTCTGATATTGTACTTCTACAAAGTAAATCGGGTCTTGGGGATATTCGGGCTTAGGTATAAATAAACCATCAATCCGTCGAGCAAGCTCTTTTATCTCCACAGAGGAAAATTCATAGTGTAAAGCTTGGTTGGGAGATTGTTGGAGTATTTCAAATAGAACGCTGGGGAGATTTTGTAGCAGCGTGTAGAAGATTGTATCTGTTTTCATTCATTAAAACTTTGGAATCACTGGTAGAGCATATGTATTGTACAGCAATGTTTCTACCAGTTGTGGTGACGAGCGATTGAAGCTTTTGAGTTACTTGATTGTGATTCAAACAAATATCCACTGTCAGACTAATATCACTTGCAGTTTGACTCATGTAAAGCAGAATAGTTGTTGCTTAATAGTCCATAAAAACAGCATCTATCTCAAAGCTCTCCAAGACTGTGAAAGTACCTTCCCTGCTGACTTTGCAAACACAAACGTTAATAGTAAGCCTACCGCTAAATCAGGAAGTATCGAACCCGTCAGAAAAACTAATCCTGCTGCTACAAGAACAGAGATATTGGCAATTATGTCATTTCTCGAACACAACCACACAGAAGACATATTTAGATTATCCTCTCTATGTCTAGCTAATAACAACAAACAGACTAGATTGGCAAGTAAGGCTATAACTCCAATCGCACTCATAACCGTTGCTTCCGGAGTTACACCTGAAGAGAATTGATAGATTGCTCTAGCAAAAACTGCAATCGCAAACACAAACATGATCACTCCTTTCAGAAATGCTGAACCAGCTTGAGCTTTACTACCCTTATTAATCACGTACAAACTGCTTGCGTAAACCAAGGTATCACCTAGCATATCGAGAGAGTCTCCAGTCAAGGATATCGAACCCGCACGAATACCTGCTCCAAACTCAACAAAGAACATCACAAGGTTGATAAATAAAACTACCCAAAGAACGTTAGCTTGCTGCTTTTTCAGCTTCGTTAACTCAGAACCTTTGTTTTGACAGCAGTTATCACTCATAGTTTTCCTATAATTCAGTTATTCTAATATTCAAACTAACATTAGAATGATATCACAAAAAAAGTTCATTCTAATGTTGTTTAGAATGACTTACTCCGCAAGTTGCTTTAATGTATAGTAAAGAACTTCTGCTACACGTTGGTCTTTAAGAGAATAGTAAGCTAGCTTGCCGTCATTTCTATACTTTAAAATTTTGAGGTCGCGTAGTTTCCGCAAGTGATGAGAAGCAGAGGCAATCTTAACATCAAGCATGGAAGCAACATCGCAAACGCAAAGCTCTTGACCATCACTCAGAGCGTGAAGAATCTTTAAGCGCGATTTATCAGCTAAAGCACTAAACAGAATTTGAGCATTTTCGATAATATCATCTCCCGGCAGTGCTTCACCAACCTCTTGAACTAGCTCCGAGTTAAAACACTGGGTTTGACAAATGTCGCTTTCTTTCGATTTGGTCACAAAACTTGACGCACACGAGGTTTTACAACTCAATTATAGCTGTTGATAATAATAGTTTATTTTTGTTACTACCCAAACAAGTCTTGACATCAAACCAAATTTTTACGCTATTATGATAACGATTCTCATTCTATTTGTATATGGTCAGTTCATTATCCCAATCTCAGGAATGCTTGCAAGAAAAAGATGCCCAAAAGCTTGAGCAGATTCGTCACACTTGCGCTCACATTATGGCTATGGCTGTACAAAAGCTGTTTCCGGGGACAAAAGTTGCAATTGGACCAGTTACAGACACGGGTTTCTACTACGATTTTGATTGTCCGGTGAGTATCACGACCGATGATTTAAGCAAAATTGAAACCCAAATGCGGCGAATAATTAAGGCAAATTTACCTATTATTCGCGAGGAAGAAGACGGAAGAGCACACGTCTGAACTCCAGTCACCCGTCCCGATCTCG
>CAKZYM010000199.1 GCA_937884685.1 uncultured Calothrix sp. | reverse complement strand
AGGTGAAGGTAAAGTTCCCGAAGTAGTATTTGTTGTCCGCGATCGCCTTAAACAATTTGCTAATTTAAGTGGGGGAATAAGTGAATTTTCAGGAGATGCTGAGGCATGCGCTTCTAATTTGAAGCTATTTCTAGATGCTTTATTAGGTGAATATGAAATTACCTATACCGAACCAAATCCCGAACGGGGTTCAAAACATCAGGTTTACGTAGAAATTACATCCCCAGAAGATAATTCGGTTGTCAAATCTGAACCAAAGTCTTACAGCATTTTTCGGTTTTCACTCCCTGCACAGACTAGACATATTATGTTTCTGTGCGTTTTACTTCTTCTTGGACTTGGTGGTGTAGTTCCTTTTTGGTTGTGGGGAAAATCCTTAAAAGAACAAGCGTTGGAGGATTATTAATGAACAAACTATTACTATCTTTGCTACTGTTAAGCATTTATGGCTGTAGCTCTCCAGGAAAAGATTCAGTGGGACAGCCTGCTGGTGAATGTCCTGAAAGACCTGCAAATTCCCTTACAAAAAAGAATATTCAAAAAGTTACACTCAACTCTCAAATTAGTAAAGAATCTGGAATAGCTCGTAAAAATAAATCAATTGGATATACCTTTGATGCTCAAAAAGGTCAAAAATTAACCTATAACACAGATGAGGATGTTTGTGTTTGGGTATACGCTCCAGATAATGAGTTATTGAATAGTGCTGTTTTACCAATAAACGGAAAGTATACTATTCAAGTTTCCTCACCCAAAGGTTCAAAAACTTTTGAATTAGCAATGGGTTTAGATGTCTCAAAATCATCCACATCACCCACAACTACTAGTAATAATACTTCCGATAATTCTTCTTCAATACAACCCTTAGAGCGACCATCACCATCAGAGATGATAAAAGAGTATTACATTGGACTTAATAACCGTGAATATCAAACAACTTGGAATAGTTTATCTACTTATTTTCAAAACTTATCAGGAAGTCGCGACCCGAATGGTGATTATATAAAGTGGTGGAATAGTGTGAGAAGGACAAACATTGGTGAAGTCAGAACGGTTAGCCAAACTCAAAATGAAGCAACAGTAGATGCACAGTTACAGTATGTTATGAAAACAGGAAGAACTGTGACAGATAAAAAGAATAGAATATATTTGATATGGAATAATAGCGATGGTAAATGGTTGATTAATGGAAAAGTAAAACCTTAAGAAATTTTAAATTTAATTCTAATTTTATCTAACAGAATTTATCTGAGGTCAAGAGTCAAAAATCAAAGTTATTTACATATATATCTCTAAGCTTGTACTTGTTATTTAATATTTCAAAAAGGTATTTATAAATATCAAAGATAGTCAGCTTACTAAATTAACTCGGACTATTCATCAGAAAAATTATTTTCTGATGGACTATCAGTCAGGTGCATTATGTCAGTAATCACACTAATTAACTACCATGAAAAGAATATTAATTTGTTTTCTGTTCCTGACAACATTTGGATTTCAAGCTTGCTCCGATGATGATAGTGCTTCTGCTAATGAATGTCCTGAAAAACCTGCAAATTCTCTTACAAAAAAGAATATTCAAGAAGTTACACTCAACTCCCAAATTAGTAAAGAATCTGGAATAGCTCGTAAAAATAAATCAATTGGATATACCTTTGATGCTCAAAAAGGTCAAAAATTAACCTATAACACAGATGAGGATGTTTGTGTTTGGGTATACGCTCCAGATAATGAGTTATTGAATAGTGCTGTTTTACCAATAAACGGAAAGTATACTATTCAAGTTTCCTCACCCAAAGGTTCAAAAACTTTTGAATTAGCAATGGGTTTAGATGTTGCTGAATCTTCTTCTAATATCAGTAATAACAATACTAATTCTTCTAATTCCAATTCTTCTGATTCTAACTCATCATCATCTATAACTGAACAAGAAGCTGTGAACTTAATTAAGAGATGGCAACAAGCAAAGGTTAAAATATTTGCTTATCCATTTGATAGAAATTTAGGCGCTGAAATCCTAACAGGCGAAATTTATGGCAGGAATATTAGCAATTATGATAGCTCAATGAAGTGGCTAAAAGATAATAACTCTTACTATAACTATGGTAGACAAGAAATTAATAGCGTAAAAAATTTTAATTCTAGCGGTAATCAAGCAACAATAGATGTCGTTACTACTGAAGAACGAACTTTTTGCAAAAATGGCAGACCTGTTATTGGTCAGAATACTGTTTTAGATGTAAGTAGAGTTCGCTACAATTTCCAATTTGACCAAGGAAAATGGAAAATATCTGGTTACGATACCTTGGAACAAATTCAGAAGACAAGAAACTCTAACCCTTCATGTTAAATTGCTTTTTCTAATATTACTGGTACTCGACCACATTCATTTTGACGGGTTTTTTTTCATTCCCGCTCGGGGTTTTCAACCCTGAGCTAATAGTACAAAGTCCTATGAATAGGGCTAAAATTTCCCCCTGGTGAATAAATCAAACGCACTACTAGTACAGTACTACAAAAATTAAACAGGATTTCTATATTTAACTACATGAAAAGACTTGTACTACCTCTGATAGTATTAACAATCTGTGGATGTAATAATTCTCAGACTTTAGAAAACCAAGTACACAAAAATCCAAGTAATTGCCCAAAAGAACCACTAGTTACAGTTGAAAATAAGAATTTAAAACCAATTAAACTGGGTGAGAAAGAAGTACTAGAAACTGGAATAGTCAATCCAAAGAAATTGGTAGGATATACTTTTCAAGGTCAAGCTGGAAAACGTCTGAACTATAGGATAAATCCAAACATTTGTATTTGGGTTTATACACCGAAGCACAAGCTACTACAAAACCCAATCTTACCTATTACTGGCAGATACACAATTCAAGTTGCTGCAAATAAAGGTTCTACTACCTTTGATTTGAGAATGAGTTTGGAGAATAAGAAAGCTGTTTCTTCTCCATCACAACAAAAAAATGTGGAATTGGTGTATAACGCTGCAAAATCACCAAATTTGCAGCGTAGTCAAAGCCTGCAAGCGATTGTTAATGAACTGTTGAGTATGGCTGCTAGGAAAGGAATGCCACAAAATGCTTTATCTATTACTCTAATCGATGTAAACACTGGTGAATTTGCTGAATATCAACAAGAGCGATTGAGGTATCCTGCAAGCGTTGCAAAATTATTTTGGATGCCTATTCTCTACAGTAATATCCAAAAAGGGGTTTTGACCGGGGAATCAGCATTTACTAGCGACTTAGAAAAGATGATGATTAAATCGGATAATGAAGCATCTAGTCGTATTATTGACAAAATTACTAAAACTGTATCCGGATCAGAGCTACCTGAAGGAAGATTGCAAACTTGGCTCAATAAACGCTACCAGATGAATTCGTTTTTTGAACAAGCAGGTTATGGAAAAATTAATATTAGCCAAAAAACTTTTCCCATTCCTAGCGAAAAACTTTATGAACCCAAAGGTCGTGACTTGCAAATACGTGGTAATCTCCAAAAGCCAAATCGTAACAAAATTACAACCCAGCAAGCTGCTAGATTAATGTACGAAATTGTAAACGGACAGGCTATTTCAAGAGAATACAGTAACAAAATGGCAGACTGGCTACATAGAGACTTAAGTCTAGAAATTTGGCAGAAACTCGACCCCAACGCGGGAGAATTCAACCCCGTGCGTGCTTTTTTTGGTGAATCACTACCAAAGAATGTGTACTTTTTGTCCAAAGCTGGCTGGACTTCTAAGACACGACAGGAAGTAGCATTTATTAGAAGTGGTAAAACTGCTTATATATTGACGGTATTTGCCGAAGATAAAGCTTATTCTCGGGATGGAAAAATCTTTCCTAATATGTCGCGACTCGTTTTTGAGCGTATGGTTAATGATAGGGAGATTGCTTCGGCTAGATTTGCTTACTCGCAAAATAAATCAAATAAATATCAATCTCTAGGTTGGATTAGAATCGGGGCTGTGAAAAATACAGGTAGTGAAGAGATTATTGGAGAAAGGCTTACAAAAACTCTTCCTATAAGCATTTCTTCCAAAACGGTTCCTGCTGTCGGCGAACAAGTAACCCTGAAGGTGGCAGCTAATTTACGGAAAAGCGCTCCGCAAGCACCAGACTACCAATTTGCGAAGAAGTTAGGTGCATCTCGGTTGGGACAGAAAATAGTTATTCGTAAACTAGAGGCATTTACAAACCCTAATAATCCTTCCGATAAAATAGTTTGGGCAGAAGTAGGAAATCTCTAAATCTCAGATTCAATTTTTACAGCGGTAGTACGGTATCCAAGAGAGATATCGTCACACCAGTCTTGTAAAATTTTGTCTATCTCATAACTTTCTATCTCTCTAGATACTATTTTTTGCAGCTTTTTGACGAAATTCTGTCTTTCCCTTCCGTTGGAATCACTGAAAAATTCTTTTGGGTTATCTTCATGGAACTCTTCTAACTCGATGGGATATTCGTAAGTTTCTGTTTGTTGACCATTGTTGATTACTGTCAGTTGAAGTATATATGGAACTAGCGATCGGGTTTTTTTTGCAGTGGAAATTTCTTCCGCATTTACTACGGAAAAATCTCCAGAAGTAGAATCACTATTCTTCCTCTCCCTAGAATCTTCTTCACTTAGTGGGATAAATATTAGTTTGTCACCATTTTTAATGCCAGCCTCTGCGAAGTTTAATGCATTCGGCAATACTTCGCCAGTTCTTTCCAGAGCAATTTGGTAAGGTAAATTGTCTGGTAAACTCAGTAAAGTCTGTGCTGCTTCCTGAAAATCTCTTAATCTCATATCAGATGAAACAGGAATAGTTTGTTTAGCTGATTTACCTTGTTCAAAAAAGGTTATTTCAATAACTTCTACCATTTTTGATAAATTTAGCTGTTAATTACCTTACTTAGACTATTTCATATCATCATGCTCATTATCTGGTTCATCACTGGGGTTAAGCCTATGCTCAGTTTGGGTACCCGGTAAATTCATAGTTTTTGCTATATCATGAAAACCTTTACCATTTTTTTTCTTTGGCTCTACACTTTTGAGTTTTTCCTCAGCATCTTCTAGAGATGGAGTAGAAATTTCTTTCTGTATGGATTTAATTTTTTCATTTAATTTATTAAGCTCTTCTTCGCTTTCTTCTTGACCAATAAGCTTCAAGCGTTTGTCATATAGTTTATCTAATTCTTGCTGTAGTCGAGCTATATATTTTTCTCTAGATTCTAGGTGTCTTGAAGAACTATCTATTTTCTGCTCATCCAACTTTTGACGATTTTCAGTTAATTTAATTTCTGATTTTGTGCGTAAACGCGATACAGTAAATATAGTAAGATTTAAGCCAAATTGATTTACAATACTACCTGGTTCTTTTAATTCATTTATCCAAGCAGTAAACATTTTCTCTATCAAACTTCGATCATCGAAATCTATGTACTGCAAATCATCATTAGACAAAGTATCCAATTTGGCTTTTAGATACTCTTTTAAAGCTTCTTCGATTTTATTTATTCCACAAGCTTGTCTGCGTATAAAATTAACTCTTTGATTGGTATCTTCAAATTCATTTTCACTATCTTCCTGAGCAATAATTCTTGAGCTATGTTCTTGTAGATTTGGTAAATTCTTAAGTAATAATTTGCGAGAATCTAGCTGAGATTGGAACTTAGTTTGAAAAATATACCAACGGTCTTGTTGAACACATATAATCTGAAATTTGCCTTGAAATTTAACTAACTCACCACCTCTAAGAGAAGTTACTTCAATTTCAAATTCACCTGTTTCCTCAAGCAAATTATTAAACAGTTCAATTATATCTGTGTTAACTATCTTTGGTATAACACTGCTAACAGTAGCATGATAATTATCCTCTAACTCTTTGGTGATTATATCTACTAATTCCTGTTCTACAGATTTATTTTCTCCTAATTCTTCATTAAAAGAAGAGAAACGCATATAAAATCTCTCTGGTTCAATACTATTTAAATAGCGGCTTGTAGCTTCATGAATTGCTGTTTCCATTTGTCCCTGAAGAGGAATTTCTGGATTAAGATAACTTCTAACCTTTCTGAGATTTTCAATTTTAGCTATAGCAACAGTATTTAATTTGACACTTACCTTTGCATCCTTTGTTGCATAATCTCTTTCACCAGTTTGTAATGTACAATTACCTTTCAACTTAAAAGGCTCTAAATCTGGTATTGAGACAATATGTTTAACTGAATAACCAATAGATTTAGCAGCATCTCCCATGCTATCTAGTACTAACTTTGAATAGTTTTTAGTTTCAGAGCCTTGAGGTTCAAAATCAAGTAATATATCAACGTATTCTTTTTCAAGTAATAAAGGTTTTATTATTGTTTCCAATTTGCTTTTAACCCAGGATTCCAAGTCGGGTTTACCTTCTCTGTCAACAGGTAATTTTTTCCCAGTAACTTCAGCACTATACTTGCCGATATTTTCAAGCTCCATTTGTAATGTATTAATCACCTTAATCGGTTTATCATACCCTTTGATGCTACATTGAACCTCAAAATCTTTTACTTCTAAAAACTCTTTTAAAGCTATACGTTCTTTAATATGAGAGATTGATTCCGTTTTGAGGGATAAATATCCTACTTTTCGTCCTTTACCAACTAAAACTTTATTTAATTGCTTATTGACCTCATCTAAAATAGTAGTTTGTAACTGCTGATAAACATCTTGTAAATTCACGTTGTGAATAAAGTATTTTTTTATCTGCTCTTTAATAATATTAATTAACAATGCTTCTTTACCATAATTTGCTGCTGCTTCATTTATTCTATCTTCATCAACTTCTAAAAGAATTTCAACCTGTAATAATAAATTTTCGTCGTAATCAGAAACTTTAACATCAAATTTTATGGGATTAGGAGCATATGACTTTAGTTTATTTTCAGCAATAATCCGTTTTATATTGGCTTGCTCTAATACCTCTTGATTTTGAGCATTAATTCTCACTTCAAGATTTAATCCAATATCTTCCTTTGCGTTCTTTTGTAGTTTATTCTCTAAACTTTTAACTTCAGTAGCAAAATTTTCAATAAAATGTAAAGCTCTATCGCCTATAATTTCTGTACACCAAGATGAAATTATTCTATCTAATTCATCAATTAGCTCATCACTACTACATAGAGATAAAGCTAATTTCTCAGCATTTTTAGTAGTACAACTAGCGCGATAGTTTATTGAAATATCAAGTGTCGTATTACTGGCAAAATCTAACACTGTATAAGGTAGATTTAGACAGACAGCAACGTTAGAATTATCTTTTGTAGTACTAACCAAGTAAAATACTATGTTACTACCACCAAATAAGGGCTTTCTCGGAATTACTTTATTTTTTCGTTTATCAATAATTACAATCTGCTCCGCAGAATTTCTTGGTTTATAATCTGCATTAACTTCTTTAATTACTTTATCTAAAGAACGTGGTTGGTTCATTTCTATTACTCTCCTTTAAATTAGTAAATTCAACAATAAACGTTACGATTTTTTAAATTTTTGCTTTAATTGTCTAACGAGGTTACGTTTTTGAATAAGCTCCTTTCTTTTCTGTTCATCTCCAGCTTTACTGGCTGATTCGGCTTTATCTAATAATTCTTCAGACAAATCATTCCAAAATTGAATTAAAAATTTTTGTTGTTTAAGGTCTATGGCAGCTTTTATTTGCTTAATTAAATTATCAATAATATTTACAACTTCTGGTTTTGCTTCCTTATTACCTAATCCCCACAGAATGTAGAACCATTCAGAAATTAATGAACCAGTTACTTCTGTAGTTGTAATATCTGGGTTAATTATGTATCTCAGGCCCGGATGAAAAATCCACTTTACTAATAGTCGTAATCTGGGGTTGTCATCTGAAGTACCATTAAGTGGTTCAAAAAGTGGATATTTAGAAGGGTAGTTACCGTAATCTTTAGGTTTTAACTCTGATAATTTCTCGAAAGCATACTCGAATAGTAGCCGCAAAGCATATTCATTAGAAGGGGAGTACCTATTGGCTGGACGTTCTGAAGCAGGTAGCCAATTCTTGATATATTCCAGTCTATCATAAAGAGAATTAGTACTTTGTTCTAAGCGACTTGATAAAAATATATAAGCTTTTTCTTTGAGTTCTCCATTTCCTCGATCTAAGACTTGCTTTATCCAATAAAGTTGATCAAAATTTTGTATCGATTGTAGAGGTTTTATAATTTCTAACACAGCATCTTGATGTTGTTCTCTAATTGCCCAATCAAGAAAGCTTTCTACTTCATATTTAAGTATAGTATCAGGTAACATTTGGGAAATGAGAACTGATAATCGTAAAAACACGAACTGCTTTATTTTATTTTTAGTAATAGACTTTAAAAACTGCTCAAATAGTTTCAATTCTTCTCTTTGTTCTGCTTCTAATCCCAGCATAAGAAATTGAAGCCATTGTGCTAAGCTTATATCTGAATCTTTTTGATTAGCTAGCTCATCTGCGAAGTCTAAAATTTTTAAATATTCTACAATACTACATAGCCATGATTGTCCATAAGCATCAGGATTAGAGATTGCCATTTCTACTGATAAATCTATGGCATTAATTGTGACTGTTGAAACAGAGTCAAATAATAAAAATTTACTGCGTTTGAAGTTTTCCTCTAAATATAAAGGACATTCTTCTTCAAAGTATGTTTTTAAATCTTCTCTAAGATAATCTAAAGAAAAATCTATAATTCTAAGAGAGTTTACTGAACGTATTGCTTTAAGATAAGATTCTCCTAATATTTGGTCACGCTTATAGATATTATCTTGCCATACTTGACTTAACTCTTTTTCTTCTGAAGCTTCAATTAGCTGTATATCTCCTTTTTCATTGGTACTTTTTGAGGTAACTGTCACAGTTACTTTTTGTTCTTTCAATAAAAATAAAACTATGCGTTCAAAGTCACGGCTACTAAGTTTTGGGAAAAAGGTTGATACATATAAAATAGTAGTTTTCAATCTGCTCTTGACTAAATTTTCATCTTGCAATAAAGATTTAGCTATAATTTTTTCTGGTATATTAGCTATCTCTTTATCTTTTTGATTGTCTTTAGGTTGATCTAAATTTTGAATTTCTCTGTAAAACTCATTAAATTTCTCAAATGATGAACTATATTGTTCTCTTTCTCGCTTTTTAAAATTTTGTTGTTGTTTTTGATACTTGTCTTCTTCTTCTTCTCTTTTTTTCTTCTCTTCCTCTGTTTCTTTTCTGACTTCTCCTTCTTTATCTTCTTCTTCCTCTGTTTCTCCTCTGACTTTATCTTCTTTTTCTTTTTCTAAAAAATTAGATATTTCCTGTTCTTTTTCTGCATATTTTTTTTCTAATTTTTCTTTTTCATTATTTTCAATTTCAAGTTTTTTTGACAAATCTTCTATTTCATTTTGATGTTTTTGAAATGCATGTTCATTTATACCACGACATCTCTCCGCAGCTATCTCTAAATTATGTTTACTTCCAGAGTAAGCTTTTATTTTTTCTTTGTTGCGTTTAAGATTTTCTTCAATTTCTATCAGTTCACTTTCAAGCTTTTTTCTCTTATCAAAAAACATCTTTATAATTTACCAGATGGTTTACTCAAATAAATCCAAATTTTGTATTGAATATGCTAACTTTTGAATTAACTTTAAATCATATTCAGTTGAGATATTTCTTCTTCAATTCCTCTAATTGAGATATTTCTTCTTCAATTTTTTTGACTTCATCCTCATATTTCAAAACAGCAACAGGATTGATTCCTCTAAAATATTCAATACTTAAGTTCAAGTTATCTCGGTTACTAACTTTGGCATCGATTAATTTTTGAATTCGTTCAATTTCTTTCTCAGTCTCTTCCATGTCATTTTTCATTTTTGATTCTTTTGGTTCTCCTGGTAAAGGAATCTTGGTTATGACTAAACCATTCATTTGCCAAACCTTTCCCAAAGCCTCTATGGAAATAGCTAATCCCTTCCCTTGACCTGTTAACTGAGCAATCACACCTAAAACACAACCAGTTGTTTTATCAACCACAGGTGAACCACTATAACCAGCTTTCAACTCATGTTCGCTGTCATCGCTAATTTCTAAATTCCAAGCACGAGTGCGATCGCCTTCTCTTGCTATAATTTGCATCCCACCTAACTCACCCCAAATCCCCGCTAGCTGACGAACTCTTATGATATTGGTATGAAAACCAGCCGTAACAAATTCTCTTCCCTTTGCACCAACTGCACCTAGCTTAAGTGGTGGTAGCTTGGTTAATTTATCTTCAACAGTTAAAACGGCTAAATCACAACCGTCTGTATCTCCTATAGCTTCAACAGTTGCTGAATGACCAGCCGCTTTTACCTTATCTGAACCCCCAACTTTATCCACCACATGAGCGCAAGTCAAAACATATGTCGTCTGCTCATCCTGATGAATCACAAAACCTGTTCCAAAGTCTCCACCGTACTTATTAGTATCACTGCTAGTAATTAAAATAATTGAGTCCCAAAAATCTTGATTCATTGTTCACTACTGGGTTTCAATACTAATTTCACTTTCAAATTACTACTAGCTTTAGCCTTGGTAACGTATATATTACCTTCACCTTCAAAACTAAAACCAATTTCAATCTCAGCTTGCTCAATCTGCATTTCTTGATTCAATTCCTTCCAAGCAGCCGCAATGGGACGACAGGTTTTCACTAATATTGGCTTAATTTTGTCAAAAGTTGTGCTAACTCTATCTGCAACACTACCTGCAATCTGTTTTGCTTCGTCTTCTGAAACTTCTACTTCTACCAAAGTATCATCGTCTAACTTGATTAATTTAGTAGCCATAATTGCCTCATTGTAATTATAAATACATTTTTGATAAAGGATAGTATCGTATCTTGAAACCTCCCTAATATAAACTCTCTAAAAGAGAATATGTTGCATTTCGTTATATCGAAATAAACTAAAAATAATCAAGTCTTATTCTTAACAATTAAGAAATTAGCGAACCTGAAAATGTTATAAATTCATTGTTCTATATTCTCTTCCCTGTACTAAGCCAATATAGAGGAGCAATCATATTGTAAGGCTGCCAACGAGCCGATTCTCTAAGTACAGCATTAGAACCACTTGTTCCTACGACATCTTTTCGATTAGGTCGAGGGTCTTTTTTCCCTAAAACTCCAAAGGTAGAAAGAGCATAAAATTGTAAATTTTTGGGTTGAATATTTTCCCTTAAAACCCGTTGAGTTTTAGGTAAATGAACTGCAAAAATATCCATTTCTGCTTCTAAACGACCAGACCATAATTCACCCCGTTCGCACTTACTCATAACCACAGCAAGGCGTAAATTATTTAGCCTACTTTTACTATCCATTAAATCTATATATTTATTCAGCATTTTGCTGTATTGGTCATCCCTTGTCCAATCACTCAACAGGATTAAACATCCTTCAATATCTTCTTTTAAAGATTCATTTACAAATTCTTCACTTAACTCGCTAGAAAAACCAGATTCTAATTCTTCAAAAACTTCTCCCGGATAATCTCTAACAACCAAATTTATTTCTTCATTTTTTTTAAATAAAGTACTGACTTTGATTTGAAACTGATATAAAGGAGCATCATATATATTTTGAGGAATAGGTGTAGGGGGTAAAGATTCTCCTTGACATATAATATTTTCTGCAATTTCCTCTAGTATCTTTGCTTCACCATTAGCTTCTACACTAAATGAACTGGACTTATGATTCCTTCGTTGCTTATCTGGCCAATATGCTAATCCAGCCAGATAAGTAGTCTTACCAGAATTTCGTGGACCAATTACACAAATATTTCCCATATTAATAACTATCCCAACTTAATAAGATAAAAAAGTACCAAGATAGAGCCAAGGTAATTCCAATAATTTACGGTTATAAATACTAGTAATAAAACAACTAACTGAACTTCTAGCCATAATCTTATTAAATTGTTCTATTTGAGGTTGTATTGGTTTAAAGTATTTTTGCAAAACATAAGAATGACGTTCTTGCCAATTTTTTCTGTTAAGTAGTGCCGCTTCTTTATCGATGTCGCAAAATAAATCTGCTTTATTTAAACAAATAACTACCCGTCTAGCTTGAGAACAATCATTCTTGAAAAAATCCACCCAGCGATTAAATCTGTTACACCATTGCTGTCTGGTTAAAAACTCCTTAGCATCTACATTTGGATTTGAAATAATATTTCGGTAAGGTGGAAGTATAAGTACAATTCCCTTACTACTACCAACTGTATCTAAGAAATTTTTCCACTTTTTAGGGTTATCCCCTTGCCATGACTTCCGCCAAACCTCTCCAGGGGTGTCTATCCAATCTATATTTATTGTTCTGTAACCAGTAGGAAGTCGAACTTGAATTTCTAACTCGCGATTGTCAACTTCCTTCTTAGCGTCTGTTGCTCTAGTCCCTTGTAATTTATCATCATACAAAAGTCGCCTGAGATTTTCATAATCAGGACTAGAAACCTTTACATTTTCATTATGGGGGTTAGCAAGTTCCATTGCTAAGTGAGTTTTACCAGTATTGCGATCGCCAATATAAACTACTCCCACTTGATATCCTCTTTGCGATTGTTACTTATATCCTTTTGGTATTGTTTTAGTTTTTTCTTTATTTATAGCTAAAAATACAGTTACAAATAATTAAAATATACATTACACATAGTTGATTAAACTGATATTAAGGCTACAAATCCTAATTATTCTTTTATTACCTCTAAGCTAAAATTTATCCAAAACTAAGAGCTTGGTTTCACTTATAGGACAAAAAGTTTTGTTTGGTCGGCTTTTATATTGATTTATTTTGGTAGCATAGAATACTAGTATATGATGCCAAGCTTGTATGTTTACATTTAAAATACGAACGAAGGCAAGTTGTCTGTTGTACAAGGGTTGTAACGCCCGAGAGAATGCCAAGTATGGGCATCGCCTAAATCAAACCGTTCACCGTATTTTTTTTGACCTCCACATTTTTTATTTAACTCTTCAATAAGTGGAGATTGGTAGAAAAGTCGATTACTACGGCACCGAGCTATCACTACGCCCGTTATCTTGTTGTGACTCGAAGCGTTAGTCTGAGAGGAATTAAAACATATTTTTTATACTTATTGTCAAAAATGTAACCTTCTCTTCTTGATATTGCTTGATTCCTTAATAAATAATTGCAGGATCTGATAACTCGGATTTTTTCTTGTCCCCTAGAGCCATACAAGCCATGTCAAATAGCGAACCAGAAGAGCAAAAAGGGAATCCTCAAGAGGAAGAATCTACTCAGCAACAAGAAAAACCGGCTGCTGATAGGAGGGAAGCGAGAAAAAAAAGGGTTGAAAAGATTATTAGATATCTTGGTTGGTGTGTTTTTGGGCTGGGAGGATTCGGGACTATTGGTTCGTTGGTAATTGCTGGGAATTATCAAGCTGCATTATTATCAGCTTTATTAACAATAGCAGCGACGTTTTTGGCAATTGCTTATAAGTTCGTTTCAGGTGTTACTAACCGAGTTTTAGACTAGATTGAAGAAAGATTAGAGAAATCAGAAGAATGGTTAGCAGATAAGATTGTTGACGCTGTTGAAAATTTTTTTGTTGGATTGTGGTGGAAGCTAACTTCACGGTTTCAAGGTAAATACTATAAAAATCTAGTTTATATTTATCGTACTTATCAACCCCAAGGGTTAAAAACACCCGGTGCAGTTACACCAGATTTGGAGAAGGTATTTGTAGCATTGCGGGTAGCTTCAAAAAGTCCAGCACTGATATCTTCAAGAATACTTCAGAAACAAAACTTAGATGGTAATCTCAGAAATTGGCATATTTTGGCTGAAGCTAAGAAAAGACCTGTTTATAAGCGTATAGTTATAATTGGCGCTCCAGGCTCGGGAAAAACTACGCTATTGAAATATTTAGCTTTAACTTATGCTCAACAGAAGCAACGTCGGCAGCATCGGAAAGCACCAAAGCTAGTTCCAGTATTACTATACCTACACAAAATTCGGGAACAAATAATTAGTGAAAACCCTCCCAACCTAGCAACCATAATTGGGGATGAGTTGAAGAATCAAGAACTTGAATTAAAGTTGGAACCTCCACCGCATTGGTTTGATGAGAGATTGAACCAAGGAAAATGCTTGGTGATGCTAGATGGTTTGGATGAAGTCGCAGACGAAAATCAACGACATCAGGTTAGTAGGTGGGTAGATGCTCAGATACGGGCTTACCCGAAAACGTTTTTTATCTTGACATCTCGTCCTTTTGGTTATCAAAACGCCGAACTTGAAAATATTGGAATTGTTTTAAAGGCACAAAATTTTAATCTCCAACAAATGGAGAAGTTTATCTATAACTGGTATCTACAAAACGAACTTATTCGACAACCACGAAAAGAAGATCCAGGAGTGCGAGCTGATGCCCAAAGAAAAGCGAATGATTTGATTAGACGGATTAAAAATTATCCACCTTTAGCATCAATGGCGCTTAATCCTTTGCTATTAACAATGATTGCTACCGTCCATGATAATCGAGGGGCACTTCCAGGAAGTAGAGTAGAGCTTTATGCTGAAATTTGTGAAGTGCTATTAGTGCGCCGACAGGAGGCTAAAGGTGTTTCCGAACCACTTCAACTTAAGGCATCGCAAAAGCAATTGGTTTTACAAGTTTTAGCGTTGCAATTAATGCTGAAGAAAGTTCGTGCGTTTGCTTTTGATGAAGAAAAGCAAATTATTGGGCAGTCATTATTAGATGTAGCAAGCTCAGATGTAACACCAAAGTCTTTTTTAGAGCATATTAGAAATGTTAGTGGTTTATTAGTTGAAAAAGATGTAGGTGTTTATGAATTTGCTCACTTGAGTTTTCAGGAATATTTAGCAGCAGTCCAGGTAAAAGAAACTAATCAAGAACAACTTTTAATTGAAAAGATTAAGGATTCTTGGTGGTATGAAACTATCCGTCTTTATGCAGCTGGTAGTAACACTACCGAACTTATCCGTGCGGCGATGGATAATCCTACTGTTAAATCTTTAACTCTTGCCTATGATTGTTTAGAAGAAGGTAAAAGTGTCTCCCAAGAAGTACGACAGCAACTCGAAAGTATGAGTTTGGAATCTCCAGAGCCAGAAGTGGCGAAACTAGCAGCATCCGTAAAGTTAGGAAGGAGATTGAACAAGCTACTACGAATTGATGAGAATATCCAAATTGACCAAAGTTATATTACTTATGCTGAATATCAATTATTCGTTGATGAGCAATTAAATTCACAGGAACGTTTTTCTCCTGGACACGCTAAAAAGCCCGTCACTAATATTAGTTATGAAAATGCTCTTGGTTTTTGTGAATGGCTGAGTTCAAAAGCTAGGTCAAATATTTTAGGAGAAACTGAAAGCGAGGAAATTTATTATTACAGATTGCCTAGTGCAATTGAAGTCCAAATTTATGGGGCTAAAGAATATATTAAACTTGGATGTTTGACGATAGAAAAAAGCATTGCAATGAAAGCAGGTATTCGTGTAGTTAAAGTTAAAGTTTCTCAAGATTACGGCAAGCTTGTAAATTATTTGGCACAAAAAGATTGGCAGCAAGCTGACAGAGAAACAGCAGCTATAATGCTCAAATTTGCGAATCAACAAGCGGAAGGTGAGCTTGATACTTATTCTATTGAAAGAATCTCTTATCGAACCCTAATGAATTTAGATCAACTTTGGTTAATATACTCGAATGGGTGCTTTGGTTTAGGAATGCAAAGCAGTATTTGGGAGAACATTAAAGGAAACCAAAGTCAAAAATTTGAGCACTTTACTGAAATCGTTGGCTGGCGTGATATTCGCAATCAATCTTGGCTTAACCATGAAGAAATAACTTTTAAATTAGATGCTCCACCAGGGCATTTACCTTGTATTTGGTGGCTAAACGTGACTAAAGACACTGAAAAAATAAATATCTTGATAGCACTGACACAAAAATTTATTACCTGTGCAATAGGGCTTCCCAAACCTTTGTTTAAGTTTGATTTTGTCATTGTCAATACACAAGGACAAGAAGTTAATCGACAACAGTGTCAAGCAAGATATTTTAACGAGGATTTAGGAAATAGTATTAATTTGGATATGGTTGCTATTCCTGGTGGTAGCTTTAATATGGGTACCCCAGAAAATGAAAAAAATAGGAGGGATAGCGAAAGCCCACAACATCAAGTAACCGTTCAACCCTTTTTCATGGCTAAATATCCCATCACTCAAGAGCAATGGAGAGCAGTAGCTGCATTACCCAGGATTTACCGCAAGCTGAAGCCAGAACCTTTTAGATTTAAAGGAGATGATTTACCAGTAGAGAAAGTATCTTGGTACGATGCTGTTGAATTTTGCGATCGCCTTTCTCAGCATACTGGAAAACGATACCGTCTCCCCAGCGAAGCAGAATGGGAATATGCTTGTCGTGCAGGAACCACTACATCCTTTCATTTTGGCGAAACAATAAGTAGTGAGTTCGCTAATTATAATGCCAGCAAAACTCATGCTGATGAACCCCAAGGAGAATACCGAAAACGAACCATCTCAGTTGGACAATTTCCGCCCAACGCTTTTGGTTTGTACGATATGCACGGGAATGTTCAGGAATGGTGTCTTGATGACTGGCACTGGAACTATGACGGTGCGCCAACGGACGGCAGTGCTTGGTTTGATAATAATAACGATAATTTTTCTCAAAAAAAAGGAAAAGCCGTACTGCGAGGCGGTTCCTGCTTCCTCAATCCAGTACGCTGCCGTTCCGCGTTTCGCGGCAACTTCCGTAGGGCTGTCCGCGACTACAATGACGATGATGTTGGTTTTCGTTTGGTCTGCGAGGTTGGGAAGGGTTTTGAGTAGCACTGTATACCTTATCCTCTTATTATCTACTGAGAGCAAAGTAAGAAATTGCTACTATCAAAAAAGTTCGAGTGCGCTATACTCAATTTCCTTTTGTACGGGTAATTGGTGCTTTTAAGGACTTGGGATTTGATTTGGATGATAGGGAAATTGCTGACATCCTTTGGCTGAGCGTGCAAATGCGGCGCTCCCAGTCTTCACCCCTGCCACAATTACAACAGCAAACACCAGCATCTATCCAACAAATAACTCCAACTCTGCCTCAATCAGCAATAAATCAAAATAAAAAAATCGCCAAAATCTTCAACCAAAACCGAAACTAGCGCTAACGTCTATCCCTAACCTTCACAAGATAGTAAGCAAGTGTCAAACGGTCTACCAATCAAAGTTCCAACAGTTCAAGCATTACGAAATCAGTTAGCTATATCTCGCTCCTTAAAACCTTTAAAACGTCAAGTTCCTTCCAAAAATGAATTTATTGTTGATGAAACTGCTACCGTAGAGCGGATTGCTGAAGAAAAACTTTATTGGATTTGCTTGATGAAAGCGATGTTGTTAAAAAAATAAAGTAAAGCACATACGCAACGGCTGCTGGGAGAAGAACATCCTGAAACTGCACAAAATTTCAACGATTTAGCGAATCTCTATGACTCCCAAGAAGGGTACAGTGAAGTAGAACCCCTTCTCATAAAAGCATTGGAATCAAGAAAACAGCTATTAGGAGAAAATCATCTGAATACGGTGCTTCATCGCAATAATTTGGAACATCTACGAGAAATGTAGAGAGTAATTGTTTTTTGTTACTTTATAACATTAGTACAGCCTAACATAGGCATAGCAAAACAAAGCAATCACAATAAACGTTGGTAGACAATATGTCAGAATTATTACACTTTGGTATCACTTTACGATGACTAATCCATAAATATTATCTATAAGAGAGTACATTTTACAGTAAGCGCTCATACGATATGGGAAACAGGAGCTTAACTTTGTTTGTTGCCAATTGATTTATCTTCTTTATCAAAAAGACCTGGTGGTGCATTCTCTTCAACCCACTTCTCAATTAATTCATGAGCAACATCGCTCATGTTTACCCCTTTCCAGGTACACACAGTACTAAAATGTCGCTTTAATTTTTCTTCTATCGATAGATTGAGCCTTTCGGTTCTACTTTTTCTAGACATAAATTTAATGTTACGGGATGTTAAGTGACCGCGTGAATGCGTGACTACGTGATAAAATTTAAATATAAAAGTAAAAATACTCTCAGCATTGTACTACCGCATTGCTAGATGAGGTTTTGCTACTTAGTTTTAGGTACCGAAGTCTACCGTAACGACTGCCAATCAAAACGGAAGACTACCTTGCCCGCTTAGGAAGGAACATTATTTCTATTATGAACACAACTGCGTTTTTGACAAAAAACATATCTATAACGCCAAGGCGAAACACCCAATCTATACTTTGATGAAGCTATATTTTTATTAGTATGGATTGGAAAGATTATAATGTTCAACAAGCATCTTTGTTAACATTTGCTGCAATATCTAAAGGTAGAGAGAATTGGAGACTGCCTTTGGAACCACAAGAGTATTGTCGTAAGTGGGTGCCTATTTACCAAGGTAAGAAGCCTGGGGAACGAGGTTATAGAGCAGCTTGTGTGCGAGAACTTGCCAAAGTATCAGGTGTTAAAGAAAGTACTATCGATATTAACTGGGGTTCAGACTTTTCCCAACGTCCTGGCTACCTACCTAGAATGCTTACTTTAGCTGACGTAATCAATTCCGTAAAACAAATTTTTCCTCTTCCCCAAGACTGGCCTTTCGATAAAACTTAAATAAATATACTATTTTTATATTAGTGTTAAATGAGTGTGTATTAAATGGTCACAAGCACCACTTGACTGTAAAAAGACCAAAACCCCCCGTCCAGACTACCAATCACAGCGAGGGGTATGGTTCTCCGTCATTTATAGGAGGTTTCTTTATTATGCCTTATGAATTGCCAATCATCTACTCTTTTGACTACAGCAATTTTTCTAATTCGGAACTTGAGTCCAAAGCTCAACAAACATTATCAAATTTCATCGGCTTTGTCCGCCAAACCTTCGACGGCTTATTAGAAAACGGGCAAGCATTAAACTCGATTTATCAAGACTGCATTGCTCATAACCCAAAAGGTAAAAAAGTATTTGACAATTGGCTAGCATCCGATGATTTCGGAGCATCCCGATACATAGCTAAAGCCGCAATCGAAATTTACAATTGGTTCTCCAGACTGCCGAAAAGGTTACAACGTTTAGTTCGTAATAACGTCCAAAAATGGAGCGTATCAGCACTAAAACAACTAACTAAAGTCAGCCATGATTTAGTCAAAGAACTAGTGCGATCGCCAAAGAGAACAGCAGCAGAAATTAAGAAAGAGCGAGAGAAAGAGGAGCGGGAAAGGGGTAGAGAGGGAGAGAATCATCAAGAGCA
>CAKZYM010000198.1 GCA_937884685.1 uncultured Calothrix sp. | reverse complement strand
GGGAATATTGATATTAATGCTCGGGGAGATATTAATCTTAACAACAACAGTAATATAAACAATATTTTAGAGCCTGATTCTATTGGTGAAGGTGGAAAAATTGATATCCGAACAAATAACTTTTTTCTTAAAGATGCAAACATTTTGACTGATACTGAAAGTTCAGGTAATGCAGGAGATTTAATAGTTACAGCAGAAAACAAATTTGAAATAATTTCCAGTCCTGTCAATATATCTTTAGGAGGAGAAGGAAGAAAAGGTTTATCTTCAAAAACAGAAGAAGAAGCTACTGGTAATGGAGGTAATATTATCGTTGAATCTCCAGAAATTACTATTTCAGGTATTGGTGGAATTGATAGCAGTACGAAGGGATTTGGTGACGGAGGAACAGTAACCATATTAACTGATAGGCTTAATATTATCGAAGGAGCAGCAGTTTTAAGTAATACAAGAAGTTCTGGTAATGCTGGAGAAATATTTATTCAAGCATCCGAATTTATCGAAATCAGTAATAAGCTTAGCGATACTAGATTCAACCTTCCTCCTCGTCCACCAGGAGGAATTATTGCAGATATTCGTAGAGGTAATACGGAAGATGGAAGTGGTGGCAAAATTACTTTAGAAACCGCAAGGTTCACTTTACGGGATGGAGCATTTATTACAACAGATACTAAAGGAAGGGGAGATGGGGGAAATATTACGATTAAAGCTACAGAATTAGTTGAAGTTATTGGTCATAGAAATAGTCCCAACACTCAAATAGTTACAGAAGTCAGAAATCGTGCATCAGGAAAGGGAGGTAATCTATTAATAGAAACAAAAAACCTTGTTGTAGCTAATGGTGCCACAATCAATGTAGGAACTAGTGGTAGTGGTGATAGCGGTAATTTACATTTAAAAGCAACCGAATCAATAATATTACAAGGAACATCTGACAATTCTCCTAGCAATATAATAGCCCAAGTTGGACAAGATTCTAATGCGAATGGAGGTAATATTACAATTGAAACGAAAAATCTCAATATACAAGACGGTAATCAAATTTCAGCGAGTAATTTAGGTAGGGGAAATAGTGGAAATATTAGCATCAAAGCTACGGAAACTATAAATATAAATGGTGTTTTTTTGACTACGGAAAGCTCTGATAGATTAGTTGCAGAATCTTCTCAAGATGGTAAGATTTTTTTATTTCCTAGCGGAATTTTTAGCAGTTCACCCGGTATTGGAAATGCAGGGGATTTGAATATTGAAACTGGTAAATTAAATCTAGGAAACAAAGCTCAAATTTCAGTCAGCAGTCAACAGCAAGGTGCAGCTGGTAATTTAACAATTCAAGGTAATCAAATATTTATTGATAATGCTTCTATTACCGCTGATACTGTAGCGGGAGATAAGGGAAGTATTTATTTTAATGCTAAAGATATTCGCTTACGTCGGGGAGGTCGGGTAACAACAAATGCCACTCAAACAGCCACTGGAGGTAATATTGATATTGATACTTTGACTTTAGTTGGTTTAGAAAATAGCGATATTACAGCCAATGCTGAAGATAATTTTGGTGGAAGAGTAATTATCAACGCTGAAGCACTTTTCGGAATTGCATTCAGAGATTTTCTCACACCAGAAAGCGATATTACTGCTAGTTCAGCATTGGGAACGGAATTCAATGGTGTTGTGGAAATCAATACTCCCGATATCGACCCAACATCAGCATTAGAAGAATTACCAGAAACATTTACCGACCCATCGCAAATTAAAGCAGGATGTGCTGCTGATGGGGGAAATAAATTTGCTGAAACTGGGAGAGGTGGTTTACCAAAAAGTCCGCAAGAAGTTTTACGTTCTCAGGTAGTTGTTGAAGATTGGAGAGTATCTTTAAAAGATTCTGTTCCAGAAATTGATAATGCAAAATTGTCACCAATTAAAAAGCCAAAAACAGATAAAGTAAATCAAATTGTTGAAGCTCGGGGATTTATTGTAAACAAAGATGGTGTTGTGGAATTTGTTGCTAATTTACCTCAAGAGAATACTGGGTTTAAACATAATTCATTAAACTGTAGTTAAAATTTATTTAGTAATTGATAATCGAAATGAATATTAAGAGAAATATATTGTTAGGATTATTAACTTTGTTACTAATTACAACTTTTAATCCTATAGTCAACGCTCGTTTAGTTAATTCCGTTAATTCTCTTTCTACAACAGCAAATATTTCTAAATCTTCCCTCGCTCTACTAAATCAAGGTAAGCAACTTTACGACCAAGGAAATTTTGCAGCAGCAGCAGAAATATGGGAACAAGCTGTTAAAAATTATTCCCTAGAACAAGAAAAACGAAGGGGAGCTTTAACTTACAGATATTTAGCGATTGTTTATCAAGATTTAGGTAAATGGAAAGCAGCAAATAATGCAATTTATCAAGCTTTAAAACTAGCTGAAGCGATTAATGATAGATTCCTTTATGCTCAAATCCTCAACACTCAAGCTCGTTATCAACTTAATACAGGTAACACTCAAGCTGCTTTAGAAACTTGGAAACAAGCGGAATCAATATATAAAACTTTAAAAGATACTCAAGGAATTATTTTAACTCAAATAAATCAAGCCCAAGCATTACAAAATTTAGGGTTTTATCGTCGTTCTCGCAATATTTTAGAAGAAGTAAATCAAAATCTCCAAACCGTTACCGATTTATCTCTCAAATCTAAAGGTTTACTCAGCTTAGGTGTTGCTTTAGAAGTTGTCGGAGATTTAGAAAAGTCTCAAAGTGTTTTATCTGAAAGTTTAACCATTGCTCAAGATATTAATTTAACCCAGAAAGGAGAATTTTATTTAAGATTGGGTAATACAGCTAGAGCAAGAGAAGATTTCGAGCAAGCAGAAAAATATTATCAGCAAGCAATAGAAAGCTCTTATAATCCACTGTTGAAATTACAATCACAAATCAACAAATTAAGTCTATTTATCAAAACAGAACAAATTAAAAAAGCTATTATATTAATACCACAAATCAAAGATTCATTAGTGAAAATTCCTCCCAATAGAACTAAAATATACGCTCAAGTCAATTTTGTTAATAACCTAATTAATATAGAAAAAAATCTAAAAACTAAAGTTCCAAATATCAGCAATCAGGAACTAGCGAAAATATTAGCAACCTCGGTAACACAAGCAAAGCAATTAAAAGACTTCAAAGCACAATCTTACGCATTAGGAGAATTAGGATATCTCTACGAACAGAACAAACAACTATCAGAAGCACTTCAATTAACAAACCAAGCAATTACAATAGCCCAAGATTTACAAGCTACAGAAACCATTCCTATGTTACGCTGGCAGCAAGGACGGATACTCAAAGCACAGGGGAAAAAAAATCAAGCTATTAATGCTTATTCACAAGCTATTAAAGGTATAGAATCACTACGTCGTGACTTAGTTGCAGTTAATTCCGAAAACTCCGATATGCAATTCTCTTTTCGTAAACGAGTTGAACCCGTATATCGTCAACTGGTAGAGCTACTTGTACAAGATGTAGATAAACTTCCCCCAGAAACAAAACAGCAATATCTAGAAAAATCCAGATTAACAATTGAAGGATTGCAGCAACGAGAATTAGAAAACTTTTTTAGAGCAGCTTGTTTAACAGCAAGAAAGCAAAATATTGATAGTATTGATACAGAAGCAGCAGTAATTTATCCGATTATTCTTGATAATAGTTTAGAAATAATTGTTTCCCTTCCCGGAGAACCTTTAAAACACTACGGTACAAAAATTTCTTCAGCAGAAAGAATTAAAATATTTAAAGAAATACGACAATATCTAAATCCAGTTTTCAAATCTACCGACGTATTACCATCCGCTCAAAAAATCTATGATTTACTAATACGTCCCGTAGAAAAAGATTTACAAAAACAAAACATCAAAACATTAGTATTTGTTCTTGATGGACGTTTACGCAGTTTACCAATGGGAGTACTTCATGACGGTAAAAAATATTTAATCGAAAAATACAATGTTGCTTTAACTCCAGGATTACAACTTCTACCAGTACGTCCAATTTCCTTTCAAAAACGTAACACCTTAACAGCAGGATTAGCAGTTTCTCGTCAAGGTTTTTCAGCATTACCTGGTGTAGAAAAAGAAATTAAACAAATCAATCAGATTGTCCCCAGCAAAACCTTATTGAATGAAAGATTTTCCAAAAATATAATCGGAAAACAAATTAAAAACATTCCATTCTCCGTAATTCACTTTGCTACCCACGGTCAATTTAGCTCCAAAGCCAAAGACACCTTCGTATTAACTTGGGATGATAAAATACAGGTCAATGACTTCAATAATTTACTGCAAAAAAACAACGACAAAGAAGCAATTGAACTATTAGTATTAAGCGCTTGTAAAACAGCAAAAGGAGACGAAAGAGCCATTTTAGGACTAGCAGGAATAGCAGTTCGTTCCGGAGCTAGAAGCACCATCGCAACTCTTTGGTCGGTAAGAGATAACTCCACATCCGAAATGATGACGCAATTTTACCGTAACCTTACTCAAACAAACGTAAGTAAAGCCCAAGCACTGCGTCAAGCACAACTATCTCTATTAAAAAATCCCAAATACAAACATCCTTATTATTGGTCTCCATTTATCTTAGTAGGTAATTGGCAATAATAAAGGTTAAA
>CAKZYM010000197.1 GCA_937884685.1 uncultured Calothrix sp. | reverse complement strand
TTTTTCCGGGTGGGGGTACTAGTATTATTGCACTGGGGTTCTTGTATTTATGTAAAGAGGTACTGGTATTGCTGCACTCGCCTTAAAGCAAGTCTGGGACGGAGTTTTAAGCGTTTTACCCATCTAACACAGAATCCATTCTACTGTACTCGAAACCCTTTAAACTTCTGCCTAAAACCTTTCTTCTATATATATGAATCAAATATATGAACTAGATAAGAGATAGTTCACTACCCGTCCGAATTGATTAAACCTAATTGTGTAACTAACATATCACTTTTTTTTTGAACAGAAGACGCAAATACTATTTTCTTAACTTTTACTTCATAAAGCAATGTAAATTATCTGAGAAGCTAGCTGTATAAGGCTTATGAGCAAATACCTGTTTCGCGCTTAGTGAGAATTATTTTCTATAACTTCTTATTTCTTATATTGCCACAGTCTAGTTGCGATTGCAATCTCCGTTGGGGAATAAAAAAATGTCAAAGTAGATTAAGGGAAATACAACTCGCGGTGGAAGAAGAATTATGAAAGCAATGGTTATTTACAAATATGGTGGTGCGGATGTGTTGCGGTATGAAGAAGTAGAAGCACCAAAAATCAAACCTGATGAGTTATTAGTGAAAGTCCATGCTGCGGGGGTAAATCCGATTGACTGGAAAATTCGCAAGGGAATGCTCAAAGTTATTAGCGGAAATAAATTTCCCATGATTCTAGGATTTGATTTGGCTGGAGAGGTTTTAGAAGTTGGTTCTCAGGTAGAAAACTTCCAGGTAGGGGATGAAATTTACGGTTCTCTGAATGTACCTGGGGGAGCTTACGCTGAGTTAGCAGCGGTATCGCAAAAAGTAGCTGCTGTTAAACCTGCAAATATCAGCTTTGAAGAAGCAGCAGCTTTACCAGTTGCAGCTTTGACTGCTTTACAATCGCTCAGGGATAAAGCCAATATTCAACCATCGCAAACCGTACTTGTTAACGGAGCTTCGGGTGGAGTAGGTATTTTTGCAGTTCAAATTGCTAAAGCTTTAGGAGCAGAAGTTACTGGAGTTTGCAGCAGTAAAAATCTAGATTTTGTTAAATCTCTGGGAGCAGATTTCACTATTGACTATACCCAGGAAGACTTTACAGAAAATCAGGTGCAGTACGATATTATTCTTGATGCAGTTGCTAAGCAGACTTTTGATAACTGTAAAAAAGTTCTGAAATCTAATGGAGTTTACGTTACAACTCTACCCACTCTGCAAAATATGGTTTCTATCGGATTAACAAGTTTATTTGGAAGTAAAAAAGCTAAGTTTATTTTGGCTCAACCAAATACAGGGGATTTAATTTATCTCAACCAGTTAATTGCAGCAGGTAAACTGCGAGTGGTTATTGACTGCACCTATCCTTTACGAGAATTAGTAGCAGCTCATATATATAGTGAAAGCGAAAGAGCAAAAGGTAAGATTGTGATTCGTACCATCGAATAAATTTTTTGTATTTAATTTTCTTGATTTTGAGTGAGATGTTATTAAGCTGTTCGTTGAATAAATATAACTTTAAAACAATTCGTTGAGAAAGAGAACAGAGAACGGAAAGGGTGCTGAGACTTTTGTGGTCAGCTAACAAAATTTGTGAAGAAATCCTATATACATAAAGAACGAAAATGAGCCTCAAAGCTACGGGAGGGAGCATCGCAATTAAAAAAACATTTATTTGAACCGTCATCCTCTAAGGGTGCGGCTATACAAACAAAGCCTCTGAGCCACACTATGTCCTAACGAATACGCTACGCTAACGTGAACGGGTCTCTCTATCTATCTATGCCTTATGTCCTTCCGGACACGCTCTACCGCACCTTCGGTGAACGCTAGCAGGCACGCTGCGCTAACGAGAGACGGAAACTGACACCCCTTTCCTTGTCTCACCACTTGCGTGGGCTGCGGAGATTCTTAGCCCACGCAGGTGGGCTTCGTAAATTTAGCCCCAGGCTTACAGTCTGCGGGCTTTTGACAATGTTGGGATACTCCCCAAAATTACTCCTACTCCCTATTCCCTAAATATTCAACAGCTTTTAACTGCATAATATTTATATTTTTGTTAAACACAAACACAAACAGAATCTAAAAAAAATATAAATAAGCGGTTTTATCTTAGATTCTTCACAATACAATAATTAGTAACTGTATATACATAATGGTTATTTTATCAGCTTGACTGTCTTACTTTTCGAGTACAGTTATATGCTGTTTTTTTATTTATAAATTACCTGTCTAAAAGGCTCCAAAGTATTGCTAGTAATGGTTATTTATATGAGTACAAAAATGATTGTACCTTGACTGAATAATACTAGAACCCATTACTATAAATACTAGTACCATACCCCTTAAGAAATGTTGAAGTCACTAACCACAATAGGTTTAAGGCTGGTGAGTACAAAATTAATAAAATTGAATGAATTTAATCGACATTGAGGAAGCTAGTATTAACAGTGCCATCTGATATAAGCAGAAAATAGCACATCGCTTAAATAATTTAGACATTACCGATGCCACAATCGGAAGAGAACATCAGCAAATATCAATTTGTAAAAAACGCAGGTGGTGAAAATACCTCTGCGAGCGAAAATCAACCCGAAGCTAATTTTTTCACGCTTCCAAGCCATGATTTTCGTATTATTTTCGAGCGTGACCCAGCAGCACGTAACTGGTTAGAAGTTCTATTTTGCTATCCTGGATTTCACGCTTTATGTTTGCATCGTTTAGCCCATTGGTTATACCATCGCAAAATTGGTTTGATTCCCCGCTTAATTTCCCATTTCGCAAGATTCATCAGTGGAATTGAAATTCACCCTGCTGCAAAAATTGGCAAAGGTGTATTTATAGATCATGGAATGGGGGTTGTTATCGGTGAAACCGCTATCATCGGAGATTACACTCTGATTTATCAAGGTGTTACTCTCGGTGGTACTGGAAAAGAAAATGGTAAACGCCATCCTACTATAGGCAAAAACGCTGTAATCGGTGCTGGTGCTTCGGTTTTAGGCAATATCCAAATCGGCGATCGCGTTCGTGTTGGAGCGGGTTCGGTTGTATTGCGAGATGTACCGAGCGGTTGTACTGTGGTGGGAATACCGGGTCGTCCAATTTCTCGCAAGCAAGATGTTAGTCTTTCACCTTTGGAACATGGAAAACTTCCAGATATTGAAGCTACCGTAATTTGTTCGTTACTGCAACGGGTAGAACAACTAGAAAGACAGTTACTTTCGTCTTCGCAAAACTCGAATATCGAGAAAGAAAGAAAGGAACTTGTAACCAAGGAAGGTTAGTAATGTTACCCCCATCTGGTTCTAATGTTCTGCGTCAAATAGTGCTAATTCCTTACCATCAACGCTGGCAGATTTACCATCGTTTACAAGAGTTGAACGTTCCTTGTTCTTGTATGTCAGATGGTTCTTTACAAGTACAAATAGATAATTGGATTGCAGCAATTTTGCTTCATTCTACCGTAATCCAATTTACAGCATCACGAAAGTCATTAATTGATTGGCTACAAAGATGTTGGGATAACTAATTACTTTTTACCTACCTGGTTTATACTGTACGCGAAAAGATAAACAATATCAGAAAATTCAAGTTTAGCGATGAAGGTTTCCTGAGATATAAAAGGTAGGTAACAAGGTTTCCATTTACGACAAAAATAGTCGGTTAAACTAAGCCGTGTTTCTTAATAAATATAGAGGTTGGTTGTTCTATGATGCTAACACCTCACAGCGATACGAAATTTATAAATTTTTTGAAAAAGGAACTGTTACTTACTAGTTGCGATATTGCAGTCGCAATGCGAAAAAGCGAGTTAGATAATGGACCGTTACCGATGCTGCTTTGGCAGTATGGTTTAGTTGATATAGAGCAGCTAGAACAAATTTTTGATTGGTTAGAATCTCACAATTAAAATATTTATAGTTTTTTTATAGTGTATTTACCACAGAGCAGAAATAGCTGAAAAAGAATTTAAATTTCTAATTTATAACAAAATCTTTTTTGGAAACAAGTTATATTTATCTGCGATTTTACTGAGAAATATAAGTATTTTAATTAGTCAGCCAATCTAGGACTGTAATCGCAGTGCTTTTTGGTAGCCTTAGATGCACAACTAGTTTGGAGAAAATAACCTTAGCAACAGTAACAAAATTATCTGATATACTCCCAACGGCTAAAAACTTAACTTTTCGTAGGTTGGGTTGAACGAAGTGAAACCCAACAGTAAGTAGGTTTTTGTTGGGTTTCGTACCTCAACCTAACCTACAATAATTAATCCGCTTAGAGTATAACAGCCATATCAAATAGTTGCTAAAGCTATGTTCTAGTATTAGCATCTTGCTCCCATTATATCAGTTAGCCTTTAGGAATTGTCCCCTGTCCTCTATCGGTTAATTTATGGAATTAATTTGCTGTTTTCCAAATTGGCAACAAAATGTCGAGTTTTAATGTTAATCAAATATAATTCGGATATTCCTAGTAAATTAAATTTTTAGTTGATACCAAAATCTGGTTCTTTCTCATACAGAAATATGGAATTGATTGAATAATAATTATCAAGGATGAATGTGGGATTACGAGAATTGTGAGAATAATCATAACTACTATAATTATAATCATTATATTTTTTCGTAATGCATAATTTATCATTCCGGATTCATTCTTTGCCAATGCCATTTACTAATATTCACTTAAAGTTAAAGCCGTAATTATTCAGGGGTGCTAAAACAATCCCTAGCAAGAGGTATCTTTTGGAGATGAATCAACCACCTGTCCTAATAAATGACACAACACTCCGCGATGGCGAACAAGCTGCGGGTGTCGCTTTTAATTTACAAGAAAAAGTTGCGATCGCGAAATTTCTTGATACTGTAGGAGTGCATGAAATAGAAGTTGGTATTCCAGCGATGGGTGAAGAAGAAACGCTGGCTATCAAAGCAATTTCTGACTTGAATTTGCAAGCAAAACTTCTAGCTTGGAATCGCGCTGTAATTTCTGATATACAAGCTTCTATTGCTTGTGGGTTAAAGCGCGTACATATTTGCATTCCTGTTTCTGGTGTTCAAATTAGCACTAAGTTTCAGGGACAATGGCGCATAACTTTACAACAGCTTCGAGATAGCGTCAACTTCGCCTTAGATAATGGACTTTGGGTTTCTGTTGGTGGAGAAGATGCTTCGAGGGCTGATAAAAATTTCCTCCTGGATGTAGCTTTATTCGCTCAAGAATTAGGCGCTTCCAGGTTTCGTTTTTGCGATACAGTCGGAATTCTCGACCCTTTTGCAACCTATCATCGAGTTAAAAAGCTAGTTGAATCGCTATCAATTCCTGTAGAAATCCATACTCACAATGATTTTGGTTTAGCCACAGCTAACGCTCTTGCGGGTATTGAAGCTGGGTGTTTAACTGCGAATACAACAGTAAATGGCTTGGGAGAAAGAGCGGGAAATGCAGCTTTAGAAGAAGTCGTCATGGCTTTGAAACGCATTTATGGCTTAGATGTAGGTATTGATACTACAAAGCTGCTCGACTTATCTAGATTGGTTGCAGATGCATCTCGCTGTAGCGTACCACCTTGGAAAGCTATAGTCGGAGAAAATACTTTTGCACACGAATCAGGTATTCATGCTCATAGCGTATTGCAAAATCCTACAACTTACGAACCATTCAGCCCTGAAGAAGTTGGTTGGGAAAGACGTGTAGTAGTAGGTAAGCATTCTGGCAGACATGCGGTGACTCAAGTTCTGGAACAGCATGGAATTAAGCTTAATCCCGAAGAAACCAAATCTGTTTTAGAAGCAGTACGTCAAGAGTCAGTAAAGAAAAAACGTAGCCTTACTACTAAAGAGGTATTAGATTTAGTGCAAAACGGTAGATATTCCCATGCCATCAGATGAGTTAGAACTTGATTTACCACCAATTTATGACCTAGGGGATAAAGTCAAAATTATCAGTGAAATTAAAAACGACGGTACTTATCCTGGTAAGAAATTAGGAGAAGTTTTAATTGATATTGGAGAAGTTGGGTATGTCATAAGTATAGGCACATATTTACAGAGAGCTTATATTTATGCAATCCGCTTCATGGAAAAAGATATTGTAATTGGTTGTCGCAAACACGAATTAGAACTTATAGAAAGAGGGGACCAACATGAAAGTAATGCTACGTAAGAATGGTGCAGGTACTTTAGTAGTATATGTTCCGAAAAAAGATTTAGAGGAAGAAGTTGTGAAACAAGCTGATGGGGAAGCTGGTAAAGTTTTAACTTTAGCAAACGGTTGGGAATTAGAATTCCCAGATATGCCAGAAATGCAAGATTTACCTAAAACTGTTGAAGCAAAACGACTCTCATAAAATAAATTATGATTTTAGGGTGTGTTAGCAGTAGCGTAACGCACCATTCCCAAAATTTTAGAGGGTCATAAGTCAGCGAACTAAAATCATTAAAGCAAGTTGCCAATCCTACAAGATTTTTCTCATTTTTAATGTCGTAAATCCTAAAAAATACAAAATATAAAATCTAAAATCCAAAATCGAAATGGTTGATAATTATCGAACTTTATCAGAATTTAATTTAAAAGGTGAATTTTTTGGTTTTGACGGAAAAAATCTCGAAAAACCCAAATTTTTAAAGCTAATAACTCAAAATGGCGAAATTAAGCTGAAACTCCCTAAAGTTTTACGAAAGTCTGCGGCTTCATTTCTAACATACGGACAAAAAATAAATGTTTTTGGTGTTAACAAACTAAATTTACGCACGGGAAAAACTAAATTAAAAGTATACGGAATAAAACCAATAGAAACTTGTCCAAAGCAAAGTAATTCTCCTAAAGCGAAACCAAAGATTCTTGTATGTCAGAAATCAGGTTGTCGTAAAAGAGGCAGTTTAAATGTACTGCCAGAATTAGAAAAGATTTTGCGAGAAAAAGGTCTATACGACAAAGTCTCTATAGAGCATACCGGCTGTTTAAAATGTTGCAGTTCGCCGAATTGTATTTTGAAATTAGGTAAAAAAGAATATCGCAAGATTCAACCAGAAGTGATTGCGAAGATGTTAGAAAAGCATTTAGGTTAGTTTAATATATTTTTAAAAGATTTGTACTTAATTGCATAAGTTAAGTAGATAGGCATGATTAAATGTAAGACAAAAATTGACACTGTCTCCGGCTTCCCTCTCCTTAATAAGGAGAGGGACTGAGGGTGAGGTTTTATATTTAATTTTACCTACTTA
>CAKZYM010000196.1 GCA_937884685.1 uncultured Calothrix sp. | reverse complement strand
ATGCAGGTAGACTACTAACTACTAATTTAACTCCGAGCAGACGGGTTTTGTTTGTATCGCTACGACTTAGAGACGAAGCGGTCAAGTACATCTATAAATTCCCTAAATTCTAACTTTTTAAGTAACCTGAGTTCGGGATATTTTTGAGTTAGTATAATCGCACAAAAAATTGGATGATTGGAGCTAATCGAAAACTGATTTTGCTCCCAGGTTACTATTTATGCTCGTTTTTTACTCTTTACTTGCTACTTTCTACTTGCTATTTGCTACTTATTAATAGTGAATCTCTTCACCCGAACTTACGTTAAGTAGAAACTACGTTACTTATCGTAGAATCCCAATAGCTAAAGTTGCTACTAATTTCACTCCAACTTAATTCGAGAGTTCTAGATTTTAAAGCAGTATTATCAGTACTCCAAGGGTTTAATAAAGTGAATTTTTGAGTCTGGGGATTGTAATCAACTAAAGCGTAAGCATGGGAAGTGACAATATTTGACTCTACTCCACTAGATTTAGAACCAAACCCTACAACTTCACCAGAATTAAAAGCATTTACTACTTGCTCAAAATTTAATATTCGTCCTAAAGCAGTTCTTTCTCCGGTAATATGTGCGAATGCATCGCTCAAATATCCAGCATTACCAATACCATTATATGAATTAGTATTGTCTTGATTAATCCATCCAGATTCATTGAGTTGAGCATAAGCTTTTTCAGCCAGTGCTACCCATAATTCATTATTAGCATCAGCATAATTATCTCCTGGGCTAGCATAGACAAAATTACCGATATTATTAGTTGGTAAATATCTGTCTACGGTTACATAATCCGCGACTCCTTTATTATAGAAACGAACTGTAAAAGTACCATCTCCATTATCAATAAACATATTTTGGATAATCTCTGGTGTCTGCACTAAAGTTGCACCTAAACCAGCCAAAAAGAAACAATCGTTGATATAACCTTGTCTAATATCATCATGGCTGATTCCGTTTTGAAACAGGGAACCTTGAGCATATTGATATGTGTGAGGAGTCTGAGGACGGTCGCTTCCGAGGAACCACTTATTAATTAACTGGTTTAATTGCTCGGTGCTGCTCCCAACCTGTAAGTTACCCGATTTATTTGCAACATCACCATTGACAACTTTATTAGATAAAACCCTTACATAGTCTTGGATTCCTAAATAAGCAGCATTATTGATGATGGTACGAAAATCATTCATTTCTGTTGCATCAACTTGATTATCATCCCCTGCATCTCGGAGGATAGCAATCATATCGCTACGACTGATAGTATTATCTACAAATCGCGACCTGGTTAATTCACGTATGCTTTCATCTTGAAGATTGCTGAACCAATCCTGTTTGGATTCCGATTCCAAGCTTGTATCAACAATTTGGAAAGATTTTTGCCAGACATCACTGTAACTATCTGCCTTATCTCGGGTTCTAGCCCATAAGACGTAATCACCAGCTTCTAGAGAATCAATGCTGTAATCAAAGCTGAATTTACCGTTTCCATTATCGCGGAATTCTACTGCATCAGCTATATTCTGCCATTTGTCATCGTCTTTCTTCAACCAAAAATCAACTCTGGTTAGGTCATCTATACCGTTAGCATCAAATACTTGAGCATCTACAACACGGACACCATCATCAAAGGTTTCGATTTCAAATAATAACTCTGAAGGTGCAGCATTGTTGACTTTGAAGTAAGTTGTTAAAGGTTCGCTCCCATTACCAGCTTTATCAGAAGCTGTCGCTTTAAGTTGATAATTACCTTGTTCTAAACCGTTGATGCTGTATTCAAAGCCAATAGAACCATCCTGATTCGTACTAAAGTTGAGAGCATCTTCGATGTCAACCCATTCACCACCTTCTTTCTTTAACTCAAAATCAACTTTTTCCAGGTCATTTATACCATCTGCATCAAATATTTTTGTATCCTGTAGCTTAATTCCTCCGTTTATTCGTTCAAATGTGAAGTCGAGTTGGCTGGGTGCTGAGTTATTGATGAGGAAGTCACTTTGTAAAGATTCGCTCTCATTACCAGCTTTATCATAAGCTGTTGCTTTGAGTTCGTATTTTCCTGCTGCTAAATTAGCAATACTGTAGTCAAAACCGATAGAACCATCCTGATTTTGACTGAAATTAACAGCATCTTGAATCTCAATCCGTTCACCCTCTTTTGTGAGTTCAAACTCAACTCTTTCTAAATCATCTACACCATTTGCATCATATACTTTTGCGTTCGACAGCTTAATTCCTTGAGCTACCGTCTCGATGTCAAAGTCTAGATTAGAAGGTGCTACATTCTTCACCTCGGGATTAACAAAATTTTCAACCTGAAAAACTTTTCCCCAACCATTACTTCTAGCACCAAACTTATCGGTAGCTCTACCCCATAAATAGTATTTTCCGTCTTCAAGGTTACTAATATCGTAGTTAAACCCTATCGAACCATCACTGTTAGGATTAAATTCAGATACATTACCGATTTTGCTCCAGTTCCCACCTTGTTTTTTTAACCAGAAATCAACCTTTGCTATGTCATCAACACCATCACCATCAACAATTGTGGTATCAGTGAGACTTAGACCACCTTCAGTTACTTCTGTGTCAAATTTAAATGTTTCCGGTATATAGTTGCTTCTATATTCTAAACCGTAGTCAATTTCAGAATTACCAGCTTGATGTACTTCAATAAAATACGTACCTGCATTTAAAACTCGTTTTATTCCTTCATCCTGGATATTCCTACGAGATAAACTTGCAACTACTAAATTATTCTCGTTGAGTAGTTTAACATCTGCATTATCCGACAAATTATTCAATGCAAGCTCAAAACTACTGCGATTAGTCAAATTAAAACTGTAGTAATCATTGGTATTGTCTGAACCAAGATTACCCTGGATAAATTGCCACTCTTGGGTAGTATTTAAAGATATTGAAGAATCGAAAGCATTTTCCCCATTCTCAATAGACATAGTATATTGCTGATGAATTGATTATATAGAGTTTGTAAACAGCACCTCGCATAAAAAGAAGCAAGGTAAAAATTTTATATTGGTTTGTAAATTCCTTATTTTTTCAAACAGGAACTTCTATAGTGCTATTCACATTCCCAAAACAGCTAGGGAAAAATTACGTATTAATCAAAATAAAAAAAATGGGACTTATTACTTAAGTACAATAATTATGTTTGGATAAAAAATACCAAATATCTAATTAATTGGAATCAATTCAGTATTCATTCGATGTTATGTAAATTTCTTTAAAAGCAATCAGTAATTAATTGCTATATCTAAGATATATCCTAAATTCCTTGCTATATATAGCTTTACGCGGTTTAATAATTAAAAAATTTTAATGAAAATGTAAGATAAAATACATATATCTCATCATTAATATTCTATTTTCAAATATATACCTTAGTATTACATCGATATCACTTAAGTAAGCAGTGATAAAATAACTACTCAAAATCCTGAATTATTAATCGACTAATAGATGCTTTAAAAAAAAATTACTATATTCAAGGAAAAATAAAAACAATCCGCATAAAATATCATTATTGATAATTATTTCTCTTTTCTTATAAAACGCTTAAGTCGCTAGAAAACTTACAAGCAGGCTTATATCAAGAAGATATTAAGATAAATATATTTGTTGAGAGAATTTTCTTAAATCTCTCAAAGCATAAAATAGCGACTAAAAAATTATTATTAAAAAAAACGGCATTTGGTAACTGGAAATATACTGATTTTCAATTACCAAATACCAATTATTAATTATCGGAAACTGGTGAGATTCAAGAAGTGGGAAGTGGGAGAAATAAAATTTGATTCAGTCTTTTAATAGTGAGTAGCGAGTAGCAAGTAGCAAGTAGCCCTTCGGGTGTCTCCCTAGTGCTTCACCAAGTCAAGTTTGCGGGGTTAATTATAAGAAAAAAAGTAATTT
>CAKZYM010000195.1 GCA_937884685.1 uncultured Calothrix sp. | reverse complement strand
TCATTTTTTCTGCTTTGGCTTTAGCTTCATCAATGCTACCAACCATGTAGAAAGCCTGTTCTGGTAGTTCATCGAGTTCGCCACCGAGAATTGATTTGAAGCCTTTGATGGTGTCTTCAAGTTTTACATATTTACCAGGTGCGCCGGTAAATACTTCTGCAACGAAGAATGGCTGAGATAAGAAACGCTCAATTTTACGAGCGCGAGCAACGGTAAGACGGTCATCTTCGGATAATTCATCCAAACCAAGAATGGCGATGATGTCCTGAAGTTCTTTGTAACGTTGCAGTGTGGATTGTACCGCACGTGCTGTTTGATAGTGGTCTTCACCAACTACGTTGGGCTGCAACATTGTTGAGGTAGAACCTAATGGGTCCACAGCGGGGTAAATTCCTTTTGCTGCTAAACCACGAGATAGTACTGTGGTTCCATCCAAGTGAGCAAAGGTGGTTGCTGGTGCGGGGTCTGTTAAGTCATCCGCTGGTACGTATACAGCTTGAATCGAGGTAATTGAACCTTCGTTGGTAGAGGTAATCCGCTCTTGCAACGCACCTACGTCAGTACCCAATGTAGGCTGATATCCCACAGCAGAAGGCATTCTTCCTAATAGTGCCGATACCTCGGAACCTGCTTGTACAAAGCGGAAGATGTTGTCAATAAATAGCAGTACGTCCTGCTTATTAACATCGCGGAAATATTCTGCCATTGTCAAAGCTGATAAACCAACCCGCATTCTTGCACCGGGTGGTTCGTTCATCTGACCGTATACGAGAGCAATTTTTGATTCATTCAAGTTATCGGGGTTGATAACCTTGGATTCAATCATTTCGTTGTAGAGGTCATTACCTTCACGGGTACGTTCCCCTACTCCACCAAATACCGACACACCACCGTGTTGGGTTGCGATATTGTTGATCAACTCCATCATAATAACGGTTTTGCCCACTCCGGCACCGCCAAACAGACCGATTTTACCGCCGCGTCTGTAGGGAGTTAACAAGTCTACAACCTTGATTCCGGTTTCAAATACGGAAGGTTTTGTTTCTAAATCGGTGAGCTTGGGAGCTTCACGGTGAATTGGAGAAGTACTATCGTTACCAACGGGACCTTGATTGTCAACAGGTTCGCCAAGAACGTTGAAAATTCTACCCAAGGTAGCTTTTCCTACAGGTACGCTGATAGGAGCGCCAGTGTCGCTAGCTTCCATTCCTCGCACCAAACCATCGGTGGAAGTCATGGAAACAGCCCGCACCTGGTTGTCGCCCAGCAGTTGCTGTACTTCGCAGGTAACGGACATTTCTTGTCCTGCTTCGTTGGTGCCTTTAACTATTAAAGCGTTGTAGATTGCGGGCATTTTTCCGTTAGGAAATTTGACATCTACAACGGGACCAATAATTTGAGTAATGTAACCAGTTTGTGTTTTTTCTGCGGTGGAAACCATGCTGAGCCTAAATTACGAAGCTATATTTTTACTATTAGAGTCGTAGAGACTTTAAAATTAAGCGATGTCATCTTCAAGATTAGCACCCAACGGGGCGATTTTTAGGCTTAATTTGAGCAACATTCTAAACTGGAATCGGAGAAGATGATAAGCTGCTGCGTTATGTGAGTGTGGGTAAGTAGCAAGTAGTAAGTAGTAAGTAGTGAGTAGTAAGTAGCAAGTAGTAAGTAGTAAGTAGAGAGTAGGGGGTAGGGAAAATGTACCTCCTACAACTTGCAAGATGCTGTATTAGGTAATAATAGACAGGCTATTAGAGTCATGTAATTGCAGACATCAGTGCGCTTGATAAGAAAATGCAATCAAATATCATGCTTTATGACGATAAATCGGATTTATATTAGATTATTGAAAACGGTGCAATGTATCTGTTTTAGTAATTTCTCATCACTATCCTATTCACTGCATCTCTCAAGATAAGCCAATTAGCGAGATACTTATTTTTCTATCAAAAAAGAAATAAATCAAAGAAAATAGCCCTCTTCGCTATATCTCAAAGAGAGCATACGCCATGCCATTTCACTTAATTGTTTTAATCACTTCCTTTCTTGAAGATTCCGCAAATTTAAATAGTAAATTATTATTTTCTCAAAAATAAATTTTTCAATTTAAACTAAGCCAAATAAATCATTTAAATAATCATTAAATATTTTTTGCCCTCCTCCTAAAGGCTGAAAATCTTTCTTCATATTTTGCACCATTAGACCTATTGTTAATTATCCGCTTACAGCAATATCGATTAAAAATAGGCTTTAACCACTTGCGAAACTGCAATAAATAAGAGTAAAAGCGGTATTTCTAATTATCGTTTCCTATTGCCTCTTTCCCTAAATCATTATGTAAATCGAATCTAATTCATGGATAATCCCTATCAATAGAGTAAAGATTAATTTTATGAGAAACTTCTCATTAAACTCTCATTCATGGTTCATCAGTAGAGTTGACTATATATGTGAACAAGGAAATAGATAAATCAATATTTTACTATTGAGTAATTAGGTTGCTATTAACAGTAAGGCATGGAAATTTTTGTTTAATTTTAAAATTGCAACAATTAGCTACCAAATTCAAGATAAAACTAAGGGGTCGAAATTATGAGGATAATGGTATATTCTCACGATGCATTTGGGTTAGGAAATATTCGCAGAATGCTAGCTATTTGCGAACACTTGCTTGAGGAAATTCCGCAAGTTTCTATCTTGTTGCTGTCTGGTTCTCCGATGCTTCAAGGTTTTCGTTTACCGAGGGGGTTAGATTATATTAAGCTACCTTGTTTAAATCGGGGCAATAGCGGTGAATTAGCAGTAAAATATCTGGGTATGGATATAGATAACACCGTAAAAATGCGGTCTGAATTAATCCTATCAGCGACTGTTAATTTTAAACCAGACCTAGTTTTAGTGGATAAAAAGCCATTAGGGATAAAAAATGAGTTGACTGCTGCTATCAACTATTTACACGAGAAACTACCCGATACAAAGCTTGTGCTTCTATTAAGGGAAATTTTAGATATACCGGAAAAAACAATTGCTGAATGGCGAAAAAATAAATATAGTCAAATGGTTGATAAATTTTATCAACTTCTGTTAATTGTTGGCTCGAAAAAGGTATTTAATTTTTGCGAAGAATATGAATTACCAGATTCTGTAGTTAATAAAGCAAGATTTTGCGGGTATATCCGTCGTTCTCGATTTTATAAAGGTAACTCAAATATTTACCAAGAACTAAAATCAGCCCCTGGGGAAAAGTTAGTGATAGTGACTCCTGGTGGTGGACAAGATGGCTATCAATTAATTAATACCTATCTTCAAGGACAAGAATTATTAAGTGATAGCCAATACCCTATCAAAAGCTTAGTATTTTGCGGTCCGGAAATGCCTCAAAAGCAAAAACAAGAACTCTATCAAGTAGCAGCAAAATTTCCTCAAGTGCAAATGAAAGAGTTTACAGATGATTTAATCAGTTATTTATCAGCAGCAGATGCAGTTGTATCGATGGGAGGTTATAACACAATTTGTGAAATTCTTTCAGCAGATAAATCAGCGGTTATTGTCCCTCGGGTTAAACCTTCTCAAGAGCAATTAATACGTTCGCAAAGAATGCAAGGTTTGGGTTTGTTAAGAAGCATACACCCGGAACATTTGACATCTGAAGCTTTAATTGAGCAGGTATTTCAAATATTGAATAATCCGCAAAAGTCGCACGATATAGATTTAGAAGGTTTACCTAGAATTACTCGTCATATTAGAAACTTATTAGCCGACAAAATTACTGCTACTCCTAAAGAACTTGTTTATTCTCAGTCCTATGAATATCAAGAATTATTAGTGAGTTAAAGCTACAAAAAAGAATATATAATCGGAAATTAATTCCAATGAAAAAACTTTTGTTTTATTGTCAGCACATTTTAGGAATGGGACATTTAGTCCGAAGTATGGAAATTGTTCGTGGTTTGATGTCGGATTTTCAAGTTTGTTTTATTAATGGTGGACAAATCATTAAAGAGTTTGAGATTCCCGACGGGATTGAAGTTATAAATTTACCTGCAATTAAAACTGATTCGGAATTTAAACAGTTAAAACCTGTTGATGAATCTTTATCTTTAGCGGAAGTGCAGGAGTTTAGAAAAAACAAACTTTTGCAGGTTGCAGATGAATTCCAGCCTGATGTATTAGTAGTTGAATTATTTCCGTTTGGAAGGGGAAAATTTTCTTTTGAATTAATTCCATTCTTGGAAAAATTACAGGATAGTAAGAAGCCAGTTAAAATTGTTTCTAGCTTGCGGGATATAGTTGTTACAAAGACAAATCAAGAAAAATACGAAAACAAAGTTTGTCGATTGATGAATCAATATTTTGATATGTTATTGATTCATGGAGACTCGAAATTCATAACTTTAAATGAAAGCTTTTCTCGGGTAAAAGATATTCAAAGCCAAACTGAATATACTGGTTATGTTGTTCAAAAGCCTTCGCTCGAACCCGATTTGACTAAGGAAGATAGAGCAGTACTGGAATCCGAGCAGCCCTTAATTTTAGTTAGCGTCGGTGGTGGAAGATTTGGTCACGAGTTGATTGATTGTGTGATTGCAAGTGCGGATATTTTAAAACAGAAAATACCTCATCACATTCAAATTTTTACTGGGCCATTTTCACCGGATAATAAAGTAGAAATATGGCAAAAAGAAACTGAAAATAAGCCGAATATTAAAGTTAGTCGCTACACACGTAATTTAATTAGCTACATGCAAAAAGCCGACCTTTCTATCAGTATGTCGGGCTACAACACCACTTTAAATGTAATGACCACTGGGGTGAGAGCCATGATTTTACCATTCAAGGGTAATAACGACCAAGAGCAAAGAATTAGAGCTAGTAAGTTAGATGATTTAGGTGTTGTAAAAATGCTTGATGAATCAGATTTGCAGCCTGAAATATTTTCTCAAAAGCTGATTGATTATTTAACAGTAAAACCGAAAAAACTTGAGTTTGACTTTGATGGTGTAGAAAATACAGCAGCATTAATCAAAAATCTAGTTTCAACTCAAAAAGTAGCTTAGTTCAATTTTGGATTTTGCGGAAAGTTTGGGGTGTAGATTCTCTTCCCCCAAAACTTTCCAAGACGGATTTTGGATTTTAAGGTTTAAATCACCATCAATTTTTTAGCTAATAGCTAATAACTTCTATTCCTTACATTACAATCATATGACTAACACAAATAAACCCAAAATTTGCATTACAACAATAGAATTTCCACCTGATGTTGGTGGTGTTGGTGAATCGGTACATCGGATTGCGAAAATGCTTACCGGTAGAGGTTATGAAGTTCACGTCGCTGTTTTTCGTTCCAGTCAAAGAAGCGTTCCCGATGACACTTTCAGACGTGCTGGTTATAAAACAACAGTACAGGATAATATTTATGTACATCGAATTAAATCATCGATTCGTTCTGAAATTACAGAATTAAGCGGTTATTTAAGCGATATTTACTTTCAGTTAAAACTGCTGCATCAAAAGTATCAATTTAATTTATTCCATGCATTTTTCTTGATTGAAACTGGTTATGTCACCACGCTTTTAGCCAAAGAAAATGATGTTCCGGTGATTAATAGCGTGCGCGGTGCTGACTTACACAAACATATTTTTAGTCCCAAAAATCACGGGCCGGTATCTTGGGTTTTGGATAGTTCTGACTGGACTACTTTTGTTAGCCGTACTCTCAAAAAAAGAGCTAATTTAATTAGTCCTAATAGCAAATTAAAGTCTAGTGCTTTTTGGAATTCCATTACTCCGATTAATTTTGAAGAGTTACCAAAACCACCTGTATTTAACGAGCTATCAGGTTTAGTAATCGGTACAACAGGAAGATTTCGCGGTAAAAAAGGTATTGAATATCTTTTAGAAGCTTGCACTAAACTAACTGAAGAAATAGATATAAATCTATTGTTAATTGGTGATTTTATTGCTAAGGAAAAAGATTATTGGGAGCAAGAACTAAAAAAATATGATTTTGGTTCTCGCTTAAAAATAACTGGTATGAATACCAGAGAAGAGACTTTAGCTTATTTACCTTATTTAGATATTTTTGCTATTCCTTCTCTAACTGATGGTTGTCCTAATGCTTTATTAGAAGCGATGTCAGCAGGTTGTGCAATTGTGGGTAGTAATGCTGATGCAATTGGTGAAATTATCGAAGATGGTGTAAGTGGTTTGTTAGTAAATCCTGCAAGTTCGGAAGAATTAGCAACAGCATTGCAATATTTAGCCGATAAACCACAATTACGAAAAGAATTAGGTTTAGCAGCAAAAATGAAAGTAGAAAAAGACCTTGCTCCAGAAGTAGAATTGAATAACTGGTTGAGTGTCTATGAAGGATTATTAGGTAGTCCAAATATTGTGAAAAGAGCAGAATTAAAAGTTGTTTAATTAACTTCTGATAGCTGTATTGAATCAATTTAGGAATCTAACTATGAATGAACCACAGGTAACTATTGTAGTGTCTCCTCGCGAACGTTTTAGCGCAACTAAGGAATCTTTAGAAAGTATCTACCAGCATACGAAAATTCCTTTTAAATTAATTTATGTAGACGGTAATTCTCCTCGCAAAACAAAAGAATACCTCAAGCAGAAATCTCAATCTAGAGGTTTTAAATTAATTCGCACGGAACATTATTTATCACCAAACCAAGCTCGTAATTTAGCAATACCTCATGTGGATACTGAATATCTATTATTTATTGATAATGATGTTTTGGTAAGTGAGGGTTGGTTAAAATCTTTAGTAAAATGTGCTAAAGAAGAAACAGCTAGTATAGTTTGTCCGCTTACCTGTATTGGTAAAAATATTGGTGAAACAATTCATTTAGCTGGTGGTGAAGCTCGAATTGAAGAAAAACCAAATAAGAAAGGTAAGCTAAAGCGTAAAGTTCATGAGGTACATTACTTTGTGAATCGCAAAGTAGCTGATGTAAAAGAGAAATTACAGCGTCAAAAATGCGAATTTGCTGAATTTCACTGTATGCTGGTTCGTACCAACATATTTGAGAAAATTGGCTTGTTAGATGAAGGTTTTCTCAGCACTCGCGAACATATTGATTTTTGTATGAGTGTAAATAATGCTGGTGAAAGTATTTATTGCGAACCTACTTCTGTTGTTACTTACGTAACTGGATTAAAGTGGGAAATTCCAGAATTATCATATTTTCTATTACGCTGGAGCGATGCTTGGGAAGTTGCAAGTTTAGAACACTTTGCTCAAAAATGGGATTTACCTACCAAAGATAAATACTTTAAGAAACGCTATACCCGCATGGGTTATCGTCGTCATAACGGTTTTTTAAAACCATTTCTCAAATATTTTACTTTTGGCTGGAATCCTCTGTGGTTGCAAAAATTAGCAATCAATATCGAGCATAAAATTAACAAAATCATTACTGATAATTATCAGAAAACTTTGCCTAAAAAGCAACAACTATCACAAGCTTCTAAGACTGAAAAACCACGAGAATTAGTTACTCATTAATTAATAACTAGTCAATGTTTGTAAGAGCAAATATTTAATGTTTAAATGTTGAATTTGTTGCAGTAAAATTTTAATCGTCGTGAAAATCTAACTAATAAACGAGGTAAATAAACATAGCATGCCAAGTCTTGATTCTTCAACAAAAAAACGCAAAAAACCCAAGAATATCAAAGCAGCTTTACCCGGAATTAGCGAGATTTTACGACGATTTGCTCCACAAATTCGTCAGCAACAAGGTTTGCTAATTATGTCCTTTCTCGGATTAATGACCGAGATTGCTCTACACTTACTCCAACCTTGGCCGTTAAAACTAATTTTTGACTATATTTTGGTTCCAGATTTTCAAACCAAAATTGCAGAATTACCTTTTCTCTCGGGATTTAGTCCCGTTACCTTAGTAACAATTTTTTCTTTCTCATTAATTGGAATTGTTGCTTTGCGTTCTTTCGCTGCTTACTACAGCGTGTATGGAATGGCACTTGCTGCTAGTAACGTACTTTCAGAAGTCCGTACCGAACTTTACAGTCATATTCAAAGACTTTCTCTTTCGTTTCACAGCAAAGCCAAAACAGGTGACTTGATTACTCGCGTAACTTCTGACATTGATAAAATCCGAGAAGTTACGGTAATGGCACTATTACCATTAATTGCCAATACTTTAACCATCGTCGGTATGGTTGCGGTGATGTTTTGGCTGCATTGGGAATTAGCAGTTATTGCAGTTGCATTGTTTCCCTTATTTATCTTTCTCACATACCGTTTCTCGCAACGGATTCGCAATGTAGTTAAATCCCATCGCAAACGTGAGGGAGCTATTGCTGCTTCAGCGGCTGAGTCTATCAGCGCTATCAAGATTGTGCAAGCGCTGTCGCTGCAAGACATGTTAGAAGAGACTTTTGCAAATGAAAACCGTCGCAGCTTACAAACTAGCGTCAAAGTCAAAAAGCTGTCTGCTGGTTTAGAGAGATTGGTGGAGCTTATTGTTGGATTTGCTACTGCTTTAGTTTTATGGAGAGGGGTAAATTTAGTATTAAAAAATCATATCACCCCTGGAGATTTACTGATATTTGTTAACTACTTTCGTATTGCTTTCAAACCAATGCGGGTTTTAGCGAAGTACGTAGGACAAATCACTAAAGCTACAGCTTCCGGAGAACGGATATTAGATATTTTAGATAGAGTACCCGAGGTCAGAGATAGCCGTTTTGCCATTGATACACCACCTTTAAAGGGACATGTCAAATTTGACAATGTTAGTTTCGGTTACGAACCAGAAAAAATTATTCTTCAAGATATCAATTTTGAAGTTATACCAGGTCAAAGAATAGCTTTAGTTGGTGCTTCTGGGGGTGGTAAATCAACTTTATCAAGTTTGCTACTCCGTCTTTACGACCCGACAGTTGGGGGGATATCGGTAGACGGACATGATTTAAGAGAATATAAACTACAGCTTTACCGCAGACAAATTAGTGTAGTTTTACAGGACAGTATTTTATTCGCTGCTAGTGTAAGAGATAACATTGCTTACGGTGATTTAGCTGCTACCGATGAAGATATAGAACGAGCAGCACGTTTAGCCAATGCTCACGACTTTATCATGGATTTACCCGAAGGTTACGAAACGGTTTTAGGTGAAAGAGGATGTACGCTTTCGGGGGGACAAAGACAAAGAATTTCTATTGCTCGGGCTGCGGTAAGGAACGCTCCAATAGTAATATTAGATGAACCGACCACGGGTTTAGACCAAGAAAGCGAACATTTAGTTAATCAAGCTTTGGATAGATTAACCCAAGGAAAAACAACTTTTACAATTTCTCATAATCTTAAAGCAATTCAAGATGTTGATTTAATTCTTTATATGGAAAAAGGACAAATTTTAGAAAGAGGAACCCATCGAGAATTAATCCGTTTTAGCGGAAGGTATGCTGCTATGTATGCTTTACAATCTGCAGTGGAAGTTAGGAGTTAGGA
>CAKZYM010000194.1 GCA_937884685.1 uncultured Calothrix sp. | reverse complement strand
ACCTAGAATAGTCCCGTAGGATGAGCGACCTCCGGAAGGAGCATAGTAGCTATTTGTATTAGCACATCGTACTAAAGCCCATAGAAATGTAAATGAAATTAGTCCAACCAAAATTATTTTCATTATAGTTATTTCTCAGATTAAGGTTTATAGGTGCTCAGATAGTATCTTACTTTCACAGTCATCTTAAGCACAGCTTTATCATAACCTTTTATAAAAGTGGATTTGGTATACAAGATATTCAAAATACAAGCTATATAAAGAATTTAGCTTTTTTAGATTGATATAAAATAATTATTTTTAAGCAAAAAATGTAGATTCTACGGTTAGATAACTTAAGATTAATAAAAACAAGTAAGTATAATCACAGTTGCAGATTTATATATTTGTCAATAAATTAATCTATAGGTAAATTCGTATTGGATATTTGTTTACCAACAATACTTACCAATAATATTTATTAGTAAATTTATAATATTTCAGTTTTTATAAGAGATAATATCTACTTTCTTGCTAATACAAAAAATGTTGTAATATCATGCCAAACTCCTTTGTCTGTAACGGAACTTTCAATAATATTCGCAAATTCGGCTTTCAATAATTCTTTTTGTTCTACTGGCAGTTTTGATAAAAGATTTTGGGGATGAATCCAAGTATTTCCATCAAAAATTTTCTTAGCATCATCAACCGATATATATTTCCCAAACTGTTCGGTTATCACTTCAATCTGATTAAAACCAGCTTCTTTCAAAAGTTTTTCACATTTTTCAACCGTACCCAAAGGTTCGTGAATATTGGGTAAATCGATACCACAATTAAAGCATGATTGAATAATCGCAGGTGTCATTAAAGAAGTTTCTGCATAAGCATTAAAAGCGACTATTCCACCTGGTTTAAGAAAACTATACCAATCTTTAAAAGCAGCAGAAATATTTTCAAAAATCATCACAGCAGAGCAGCATAAAACAGCATCAAAGCTATTTTCCTGAAAATCCAGATATTCTGCATCTACTTCAACTAACTCAATATTACTTAAATTTAAAACATTGATTTTGTCTTGAGCTTGCTGGAGTAAAGCAGAAGCAATATCAACTCCGATAACTTTACCTGTATCACCAACAATTTTGGCAACAGGAATCGCAATTAAACCCGTACCAGTTGCAATATCAAGTACTTGATATCCCTTTTTCAAAGATAATAATTCTAAAAAACGATTAGCACGACGGTTAGCAAACTCACTAGCATCGTAGTTAGTTCTATTGTTGAAATAGCTAGCTACCTGCTGCTTATACACTTCATATTTGTTCGATTCGACATTTACAAAATTAGTTTTTTTCAGTATATTTAGTGAAATTAATCAATTAAAGTCGTCGTCATTTAACAATCTACGGCGAAAATTTATCTGCATCGAGTGCATAAGTGATATCTTGACGACCCATATAATTGCTAGATGGGTATTAGACAGCTAAGCAAGAAAAGTAAAAAGATTATAAATGATTACTTATATATCGTAATTTTACCTGAAACTAGAGTTACTACATTGTAGCTAAAAAAGATTTTGAAATGTCTTAATCCAACATCAAGTAAAGTGATTATATTTTATATAGCTAAGCTATTTAGATAAAAACAGATATTAAATTATTGTACTAAATAAAAAACATGATAAGATTGCTTTCAATGGATTCTAACAACGTTATAGGCATTTCAATCAAAGGGAATGTAAAAACTAAAGACTTTGAGTTAGTCAAAAATTTCATTAGTGAAGTAGAAGTTCATTACGAGTTTTTACGAATATATGTTGAAATTGAAGATATTGAAGGATTTTCTTTAGAAACTTTAATCAGAGAATTTGAATTTGCTTTGAGTCAATTCCACAAATTTGAAAAAGAAGCCATAGTCATTGAGAAGAAATTGATTCAAAGTCTTGAAAGTATGAAAGGTTTGCTTGTTGCTGGTGTAAAAGTTAAGTGTTTTACCTTTGAAGAGAAATGCGAAGCACGTTGTTGGATATTGAATTGATTTAGTCTTTAATAGCAATGATAAAGAAAGTTGTCTTGTTTTCCGCTTGATATTTCTATTGCTGAAAGTCTTTGGGATACCATTTTATAAAAATTGGAAATTGGGAATATTAACAGATAAATTTTTATACGAAAATAAAGACATTGCACTGCAACATCTCTACATTTTAGAATATATTTAGTTGTAAATTCAGTCTTGAATTATTTTCCTAAAACCTGAAGCGTTACAGGTGCAAGTCCCGAACTAATCATTCCTAATTGTCTAGCTGCTTTACGGGAAACATCAATTACTCTACAGCGAACAAATGGTCCCCTATCGTTAATTCTTACTATTACAGAACGACCATTATTTTTATTTGTAACCTTTACTCTGGTTCCAAAAGGTAAGGTTTTATGTGCTGCTGTTAATTTTGTATTACTTCCATAATAAGAAGCAATTTGAGACGAACATTTACGAGCTTTTCTACGTCTTTTACGTTTTCTTGCAATCAACAATGACTGATTATTCTTTACTCGTTCAACTACGTTAGTTTCTCCAGTTTGTGAAGAAGCAAAAGCTGCTTGCTCATTGTTAAAAGAAGCTGTTAGGGAAAATCCTACAATAGTACCCAAGAAAGCGAGCAAAATACGTTTTTGAGTCATGTATCTAGCTGATAAATTAATAGGGAACCACTTTTATTACGACTACTTAAATTGCATTCTATTTCTAGAAGCAATTACATATAGGTAAATATGGGAACACACAGATAAAATCTTTAGAGTTGGTAATTACTGTTTTAGTCAATTTCTCTATCAATTAAAAATCGATACCATAACTGATTAAGTAGTTATGCAACTGTCTAAAGAAGTAATTACTGTTTTAATATATCAACCAAAAGGAGTAGTTACAAGTAAAGAAGGATACGAAGAGTTGAAAATTGAGAGAAGGGGATAAGGAGACGAGGAGAATTTAAAGCTTTGACCTTTGACCTTTAACCTTTAACCTTTAACTTCAATTACTAATTACTGTTGGAAGTAAATAATCTTAGTGCTGGAGAATCTTGTAATTGCAGAGAATTTTGGGGTATACCGATATCTATATTTTCTCTATCAAAAGCATACTTGAGCCGACGACGAAATTCTCTAGCTAAAGCAAATTGTGTACCGGGTTCGGTTTTAAACCACAGCATTATTTCGATACCGTTTGAACTAATATTATTAACACCTAAAACATTTACTGGGTCGATAACTGAATCTTTCCATTCTTCATCAGTTTGCATTCCACAAGCAGTTTCCTTCACAATATCTAATGCTTTATCTATATCTGCTTCCGGACTAATGTCTACAGTAAAAACTATCCGCGACCAGTCTTTTGTTAAATTATGAACTATGGAGATGCTGCTGTTGGAAATAGTACTCAAAATACCGTTTGCTTGACGTAGTTGAGTCATTCGTAAATTGACATGTTCTACAACACCTACTGTTCCACTGACATTAATTAAATCACCAATAATAAATTGGTCTTCCCAAAGCATAATTATTCCATTGATGATATCTCTAATTAAATTTTGAGAACTGAATGAAACAGCAAAACCGACAATTCCGGCTCCTGCTAATATTGGTATAATCGGGATATGTAGTTTTTCTAAAAACCATAAAATACCTAATACCATCCAGATAGACGTTATTGCTCCTTTGATAACATTAGAAAAGGTTGTTAAGCGAGAAATACGTCGTGCAGAAATATTAGATTTTTGGGATTCTCTATCTAAAATTTTTCTGAATAAGAAATCGATAATAACGTCACTTGCTTTGATACCTAAAATTGTACTTAAAATAATTGCTAATAATAAAGGCTTTGTCAGCAACCAATCTTCTAACCAGCGAGTATAAGGAAACATTCCTGTAATTGCAGCTAGTCCTAATACCCATAGTAAAAATAGACTAATTACTAATATCCATCTTTTGAGTTTATTAATATTTAATTTTCGCTGCCAAATTATTTTTTTCTGACAGTATTCCATCATTTGCGCGTTTTCTTCTGCTTCCAAAGCTGCATTTTCGGAATCAATTCCAGAATCACTTAGCAATGGTTCTTCTTGTTGGAGTCTTTCCCCTTTTTTACCGAAACTCTTATAATAGAAAACTAGTAATGCAGTTAGTAAAATAATTCCTGCTAGTATTCCCAAAGAATTAAAAAATTTCCGCTGTATACTTGCAGGTTGCCTTTCCTGCAATGCTTTAATAAGTTTAGAACGAATATTTTTACTGTATTCACCAGCTAAATCATTTACGGATAAACCATGAAGTTGAGCATCTAATTCAGTAACGCTCATTAATTTACTTCGTTTTAATTTTCCTGTGTCACCAACTAAAATAACTGTTTGCTGCTTGTTTTGAGCGGGGGTAACGTATAGCGTTTTGGGATTAAAACCTGTAGCAATAATTTGAGAGAGATTTTCTTCGTACATCTCTACCCGAATATCAAGTGGTGAAATCGTATTTTGATTCAGGTTATTACTAGTTCCCTTCCTCGCAGCTATATGTACAATTTCGCGTCCATCCAAGGTTATAGGAGCATAGACAATACTACTTTGATTGCTAGAAGCGTTAGTAAAAGGATTTTGATTTGAACTTCCTGCTTGAACTTCGGTGTTTGTAAAGATAATTAAACTAAAGGTTAAAAGGCTAATTACTATAAAAGCTTTAGCACGTAGCTGCTTTCTCAAACCCGTTAGTCGATTAGCCATATCTCTACCAAAGTATTTTTCAACTGCTTGATGGTTATAGCGTTTCCCAGTGTCCACTCGGTATATCTCAAAACCTATCTCCCCTCTTAATAAGGCTACGGTGTACACAGAAATAATTAGAATTTGCTTTCACAGCGTTTTATCCCCCTACCCCCCTTAAAAAGGGGGGATTTTTCAGAGTCCCCCAATTGAGCGGGGGATTTAGGGGGATCTGACGAGATGTGTGTACACCGTAGCTTAATAAGGAGAGGGGTTGGGGTTGAAGTCAAGCTATACCTCAGCTACTTGATAAACGCTATGTTATTTTAAATCGAAAGTGTATTGATTAGGGAGTGGGGAATAGGGAATAGAGAACAGAAAATAAGATAAGATGCTATTTGATTGCACTTACAAAGTATATCGGCGCATCGCACCAAAGACCTTTTTCTGTTGTTGGTAGGTTCTGCATTTCTTTGATATATTCGGCTTTGCATTTTTCTAATTTATCTGCTGGAAGCTGAAATACTTGATAACCAAACACGTTTTTCGCATTCATCAGCCAAATATCCTCAGCAATTTTTTCATCTACCGAAAAATACCAACCAAACCGCTCTGTTTCTATCTGAATATCCCTAAAATCTATTTCCTGCAATAATTGATTGCATCTTTCACTAGTTCCCATTGGTGCGTTAGGGTTGGGAACATTTATACCAAATCTCTGTGCGACTTCTCTAAATAAAACTGAAGGTGGAAAAGCATTTTCATACCAAACATTAAAAGCTATAAATCCATCTTTTTTGATTAATCTATGCCAATTTCGCAAAGCTGTGGGGATATCAGTTAAATAACAAATAGCCAAAGAACACAATACAGCGTTCAAGCTACTATCGTCAAAATCTAACTCTTCTGCATCTGCTTCGATAAATTCGACATTCTGTAAACTTGTTTTAGCTAATTTTGTTTTAGCATTATTCAACATCCCCGTCGAAATATCAACACCAATAACTTTACCTTCGCTACCAACTTTTTGGGCAGCATTCAACGCAACTATACCTGTACCCGTGGCAATATCTAAGATTTTCTGTCCGTTTTGTAAATTCGCAAATTCAACCAACCGATTAGCAATAGGAATATAAAATCTACCATTATCGTAATTAGTTCTGGCATTAAAGTCTGATAATAATTGTTGTTTGTACTTATTTAAATATTTTTCTGGCATATCTCTTTTAAATTATTCCACAATTCTAGATAAGGTATGTGGCTAACACCAGCAAATTGAGCGTCACTAACTTCTATAACTATCCATTCTCCCGTTTCTAATTGTCCGATATCGACAGCTACGTAAGGAATATTCAAACGTTGGGATGCTAGCAAAGCTAATTCAAGCACTTGTTTTGATTCTGGTGACGATAATTTACTTAAATCGTCGCTGCCATCCCAATAATATCCGCATCCGACAATACTTTGTTGACAAATGAATACTCTAAATTCTCTTCCCATGGGAAAGCCATTTGGTGCTAAGCGCTGATATCGCAGTTTCACCAACTTTCTAATAATAACCTTGCCTCGCGAACCGTATTTTAGTTTTAATAAATACTGTGTTAGCTCAAATAATTCTTCTTGATTGTTAGCAACGCATGATTTCCAACCTTTTTGCTTTTTTGATTGTACTGAGCCTTTGACAAATACAGGAAATCCTAATATATTTCCAGCCTCAAAACATTCTTCTGTAGATGTAATGATAATACTTTCGGGTGTTAATTCCTGTAAATAAGGATAAAATAAATCAAATTCTATTCCTTTTTTATGTTCGGATGGAGTATTTATTAAATTAATATTTTTCTCTAATGCAGCATTATAAATAGCTTGATATCGTTCAAATTATGGAATAAATCCAATCCACACACCAGTAACTTTTTCTTGATATATAGGTATATGGTATAAAGCATTTTCCGCAGTTTCGCATCGTTGAAAATCTCGCGGAATATAGTAAATGTTACAGCCTAATAATTGAGCAGCTTGTGTCATCTGCTGGTTCTCTTTAGCGCTTGCAGATAATTCAATTTCTTCTATAGATTCACTCAGAATAATCATTATTTATTTAGGCTATTTTTATCTTATTTATCCCGATAATTTAAACTTTTTTATTAGCTAAGAAAGAAATTACTCCACCATAAAATGCAGCAAATTTTCCTTCGTCTACGGTTGCTTCGTTATTATTCCAAGTCGCAATTACACAATACTGTTTACCATTTTTTCCCATTAACCAAGTTGTTATATTTAAAACACCTGGTTCGGAACCACCTTTAAATGCGACTCGTTCCCAATCTTTTGGATTAGCAATTCCAGGATTAATGCTCATCAATGGTAAATCAGCAACTTCTTCTATTAATTCGCAAAGTTCTTCAGCATTGTAAAACCATTCTATATCTAATGCATTGGGATTAGTGTCGATAAATTCGTTTACCTCGGGAAGTGGTTGATTGGCTAATTCTACTAATATTTCGCGACGTTGTTTTATATCACTTTCACGATAACGCTGCAATAATTTTCGATTTGAATCAGCTTTTAAACCGTATAGTTCGCGAGTTGTTAGAAAAGGAATATTATTCTCAGAAGAGATTGATTCAATTGATTCTTTACCAACTTGCTTAATTAAAATATCTGTAGCTGTATTATCGCTTATAGATATCATTAAGCTAGCGAGTGTTTGCAGTGTTAATTGTGAATCTTCTGGCCAAGTTTGTAAAATACCAGATGGTAAACTTTTATCTTGATTTTCTAGGGTTACTGTGTCCGACCACGATTTTTGACCGGAAGCAATTTGCTGTTTTAGAGTTTTAAGTACCGCTAATTTAAAAGCTGAGCCTACTGCTAAGCTTGTCTTACCGTTTAATTCGGCAATAACTTCAGAATTTTCTTTAACTATAAAACTAACTTTTCCCGGCAACTTTTCAAATTCGGCGATCGCATCGGATAAGCTACTAATATTTAAGCCTGGTTTTAACAATAATCCGATTATCTGACCGTCGCTATTTAAAGTTATTTGAGTACCGACCGAACCTTGACTAAAATTAACTACAAAATCGCTACCATCTTCCTCTATTCCTTGATAGCTTCCTAATTCTTTTTTTATATCGTTAACTATAGATTCGATTTGTGTTATCGGTACTTGTGCTAAAAAATCTGATGCAAACCATTCAGCTTTGATATCTTCGCTGGTAAATAATTTTTCTAATACTGCTTCTGGAGCCATTGATTTAACCGAATTATTCACTTTAGTCAATTATAGATTTTTTATCAATGTAGAGTCCGGGGTAATTAGGAAAAATTAACGAAGAAATAACAAATAATAGGATTAAGAAAAATATTGTAAATATTTTTTTCAATGTATAGGGAGTAAATATAGATATAATTTTGAAATGTTATAAACCATGATAACTATAACAATAATAATGGTGCGTTCGACTGAAGTCATAACGCAACGGCAATATTGGGGGAAGAAAATCTACACCCGGACACTTGCTACAACGGGGGGAACCCCCGCAACGCAGTGTCCTCACAATTTTCCTCCCCTACAAGTAATAAATTCAAATGGTAAATTCAAATAATAAATAATTACCCTTTGACGCAAAGAACCTGTTTTAAGGTCGCAACAACTTCGACTAAATCCGCTTGATTTTCCATTACCTGTTCAATCGGTTTATAAGCACCGGGAATTTCATCTAAAATTCCTTCATCTTTACGACATTCTACTCCCTTTGTTTGCTCAATCAAATCGTCAAGTGTATAGGCTTTCTTTGCTTTAGTTCTTGACATTAATCTTCCAGCACCATGAGAGCAGGAGCAAAAACTTTCAACGTTACCTTTTCCTTTAACAATATATGATTTTGCTCCCATTGAACCGGGAATAATTCCATAGTCTTCTTTATCTGCTCTCACCGCTCCTTTACGAGTAACGTAAACATCCTCACCAAAATGCACTTCTTTTTCAGAATAGTTATGATGACAATTTACTACTAATAAAGGTTTAAATGCTTTTCCTCCAGCTAGATGCTTTTCAATAATCTTTTTAAACCTTGACATCATCACATCACGGTTAAAACGAGCGTATTCCTGTGCCCATTGCAAATCACGCCAATATGCTTCAAATTCTGGGGTACCGGTGACGAAATGAGCTAAATCTTTATCTGGTAAATTAGCATCAGCCATTTTAGCCAAATTCTTAGCAGTACTAATATGATACTGCGCCAACTTATTCCCAATATTGCGAGAACCAGAATGTAGCATCAGCCAAACTTGATTTTCTGTATCTACACAAACTTCGATAAAATGATTTCCTCCACCGAGGGAACCTAACTGTTTCATTGCTTTACTTTCTAAATCTTGCACTCCACTATGCAAGTCTTTAAAATCGCGCCAATTTTGCCAATTAGTTACAGCTTTTTCCAAGTCTTTATTTTCATTAAAGCCAGTCGGAATTGCTGCTTCAATATCAAGGCGAATTTTCTTTAGTTTTCCTTCTAATTTATCGCCTTTAAATGGGGTTTTGATAGCACCCATTCCGCAATTATGAACAAACACACCCGCTTTCAAAGCAAAGTTATGATGTTCGGGTACTGTTAAACAATAGACATCTTCTGTATATTCTAAAGGTACAACAGCAACTACTTTATGATTACATTGATGTTGATTGCGACGATAATTGTGAAGTCCAATAGGACATTTTACTTCTACACCACAAATATCGCAGATGTAATATCTATT
>CAKZYM010000193.1 GCA_937884685.1 uncultured Calothrix sp. | reverse complement strand
TTCTGAATACGTTTAATAAAATCTGTTTTAGTCATTATTAACGCTCCTTTGATTTGCGTAAATACCAACAAAATGCACTGACTACGACTGGTACTAATTCAGAGGGTGTATATTCTTCCCTTTTCCTAAAATTCAATCCAGCACGGTAAAACCAACGATAAAAAGTAATATCTGGAATAGAAGAAGGGATTTTTTGACTTAATATCTTTCTGAATTTACTTCCAACAATTAGTTCTTCTTGAGAATTTCTGATTGTTTCTACCTCCTGCCAAACTTGTGCAAATTCTGATAATTGAATTGGCAATCGCTGGCAAGCTTTACGCATAGTCGCGTAAGTTTCTAAATTCTCTTTCGTTACTTCTCCACAAGTTCCACGCAAGCAATCTTGAATTCTGTACCAGCTAGAATCGCTAATCTTTTTACCCAATTTGGACTCGTAAAAATCTTTTAATGGACGTGACCTGTACCTCATTTTCTATACCCTGGGAGACAGTCAATATTTGATATCGATGATTGTGCAAGACAGGAGCGCACCGTATAGGTTGCTGCTGCAAGACCTCCATGCACCGAAAAATTCTCATCCACTGATAATTTTCTCTGTGCATGACTTCCACACAACAGCAATTTTTCTGATTTCACTTGTTGATAAAATGGCTGCACCTCCTTAGCACTCTTAATTTAAGCGATTTTTCAGGGTGAAAAATTTAAGATGATTCAACCTTTATCAGCATTTACAGAGTACAATAACATAAAATCATAAAAGTGCTGACAAGTGCTGACAAAGCTCAAAAAGTTTATCCCCTGTCATCTTTGGGATAAACTTGTTTGCATGGCTAAAAATGAAAGACAGAGGGTCAGTATTGACTTAACTGGAACCGACTTAAGAGAAGAAATTACTAAAATCGCCGAGGGGGAACAGCGTCCGCTCTCGGCTATGATGCGTTTGCTGCTTGAAGAAGCGGTTAGAACAAGAAAAAAAGTTGGTGACGACTTTCATATAAAGAAGCACTTAAAATCCTTTTTAGAAAAACTAATTGAAGGAGAACAACCATCTTTAATTGAAACCGTCAAAGTTGCTGAAATTTTAGATTTGGACGCGGAGCAATTACTTAAATTAAGAGATTCTTTAACAAAACAAAGTTAATGACTCTTAATAGTTTTATAAATATATAGATATGTAGTGAAGTTTCTCTTTTGATGGGTAATGTGGATCTGTGAAAGATAATTATTTTATTTTTGCTCTAATAACTGCTTTATGAATCCGCATAGATGTACAATAAGTCAGAAATCTTCAGTAATTTCCTTGACAATTTCTCCTATTACCATAAGAGAAGTCAGGAAACTACTTAACTGAAACAAAATTTTACATTTCGATGGAGGAACAAAAAAAACAGGCGATAGATTCCCATTAATTGGGTATGCCTGGAAAAAAATAATTATTTTTTTTAATTGAAAAAATACGTACAAAATAAATGGAGACGGGTTAAGTCGTCAAACAACTAAGAAGTGGTGTAGCCTGAAGAACTGTATCCACATCTAAGTTCGAGAAAAGACGTACTTGTGCCACGCCATCAGCTTGTCTTTGGACAAACCATTTACATAAATGTATATTACTACAGTTAGTCATCAAAAGACATCTGTGGCACAGCATTTTTTTGCTAAAAATACACAATTGTACCCAAACTGCCTTGAAATTTTTCTTCAAATAGTTATGTAGGTTACGATTTTAGCAATTATTCCCAAGCGGTAGTGGTTGAATGGCGCGGCATCCCGACTCCAAAGAAAAGGAAAAACCAACTTTGGAGAATTAAACATGAACGCTACAGTATTAACCCAAACCCAACAAACTTCCACCAACAGCGCATCAGAACTACCCAAAACAGATGCAGCGCTCCAGAATAAATCCGTCAAACGCAATCAATTCAATAACTTTGACGCTTTTAAAGAATTCATTCGCGACTCATTCATTAACGGCAGCGGCGTAGATCCAGAACTATTCGATGCCTGTGTAGAGTTCCACCAAGATTTTGAAGAACTAGACGGTGGAGAATGGGAAGCTCCCATACACTCAGCCCTGGGCTGGGAATATAAAAGCGGACGGAATCAAGCCAACGAACCACTTTATGCAGCATTCCTCAAAAACGAAGACGGCAGTATTTGGCAAGCGATTGTTTCAATTTATGACGAAGACAAAGACCGCCCATACCGTTATTTCGCTCCTACAGATAACGGAGACAGAGCTTTTCTTCCCCCAGTACCGTACAACTTCCGCGTAAAAATCGCCAAACGCTATGGTATATCGGATGTCCCAGAAGATGGAAGTTTTTGGGAATGGCTAAGAGAACAAGGAATTAAAATTCCGCTAATTATCACAGAAGGTGCCAAGAAAGCGCTTTGCGGCTTATCAATGGGGTACGTTCTAATCGCCTTATACGGCTGCCAATGTGGAGCAAAAGTCAAAGATAAAGATGGAAAACCTACCACACCATATTTAATTGAAGATTTACAAAAATTTACTTTAAATCCAATTTGGTTTTTAGCTTTTGACCGCGATAACAAAGCCAAAGCTAAAAAAGCAGTTGCAGCAGGTAGAAAGCGCCTTTTAGCTGCGCTACATAATAACGATTGTCTTCTTTTTGATATCGTGTGGGAACCAGAGGAAGGAAAGGGGCTTGATGACTTAGTGATGAATGAAGGAAGTTGGGCATGGGATGCTACTTACTTAAAAACAGTTGAAAAGCTTGAAAAGCAGTTCAAGAATCATAGCAGCAGCACGGAAACAAAGAAAATTTCCCAATCGCGCATGAGTAAAGAAATTGCTGATAAATATCGGAGTAAACTAGCGTGGCACGAGGGAAATAAAGCTTGGTACTGGTACGAAGACAAGATACCCGGTGTTTGGACAGAAATACCGGAAGTTGTTGTTGGAAGCCTGGTATTTGAAGAACTTGAACAAGCAATTGGATTAACTTTTGAGCATAGCAAGGTAGTAGGAACCATGCGCTCCTTGAAATACCACTTAAAGATAATTCAGTGGGAAGTGATGCCCGGTTACGTTTGCCTACAAGATTGTGTACTTGATGTCAACACCTTAAAGACTTATCCTCACCAACCCGGTTACAGATTTATCAATTCTCTTCCTTATAAATGGAGCGATCGCGATATTGGTTGCGACAAAATTAAGCAATGGTTATTAGAAACTTGTGAAGGAAGGGAAGAATGGGTACAGGTTTTACGAGCTGCAATGAAAGCAACGGTAACAGAACGCAGTGATTTACAGCGATACATGGAGTTAATTGGTTACGGGGGAAGTGGTAAAGGAACAATTCTCAGATTGGTAATGCAGCTAGTTGGTAAGAATAATGTTGCAGTCACCAACCTCAAGCAATTAGAAAATAACCGCTTTGAAACCGCTAACTTCTACGGTAAAAAATTGATTGTGATTACAGACTCGGAGCAATACACCGGGGATGTTTCAGTACTGAAAAAAATTACCGGACAAGATGAACTCAGGTACGAGAAAAAAGGAGTCCAGCAAACGTCCGGGTTTAGGTTCCCCGGAATAGTCTGGCTTGCAGCAAACGAAGCAATGCAGTCCAAGGATTATACCAGTGGTTTGAGGCGTAGAAGATTATCAATGCCATTCAATCGCGTAATTCCTCCCCACTTGAGAATAGATTTGGAAGAGGTATTTAAACCATTTCTCCCTGGTTTGCTGGCTTGGGTGCTAGAAATGCCAAACAGCGAAGTCGAAGAATATGTCAGAAACACGGATAGAAAAGTCAAATCACTCGCTTCCTACAAAGAAGAAGTTTTACTAGAAACCAATCCAGTAGCTCAATGGGCGGACAATTGTTTGTATGTCAACCCAGACGCTTCAACATTTGTTGGAAATAAAAGCCAAGACCCAGAAAGGTATTTGTTTGCTAATTATTCCAAATGGTGTGCCGAGAACGGTTACACTCCACTTGCTCATATTCGTTTCTCAAAAACCCTTGTAGAACTATTCCAAACTCATTTAGGAAACCTTGATGTTACTCGTCACCGTGGCAACAAAGGAACTTACATCAAAGGAATATCGCTCAAATTCCCTGGGTTACAGCATTTACCCAATCCAATAACGGGGAATTTAGAAGAAACAGTGATAGTTAGTGACAGTAGGGGTGACAGTTCAGTGACAGATAAAGTGACGGCTGAACCACCTGCCAGTGACAGATTTGATAGAAGTGACAGTAGTTCTATCTAAAATAATGATGATAATTATTTTCATAAAAATGTCCTTGATAATTTCTCGCTGCGTGAAAACGGTTCTCAAAATCAAAATGTTGATGAATTAGATAAAGATGAAACCAGTTCTCAAAATCAAAATGTTGATGAATTAGATAAAGATGAAACCAGTAATCAAAAACAAAAAAATAATGAATTAAATAAAACGACTAAAATCGCAGCCAAACCGTCACAACCGTCAAAGCCTTATACAGAGAGCGATACAAACTATCACACCAACCGTCACTCAACTGTCACTCCTGATAACCAAACCGTCACTCCTTGCAACAGTGACTGCAATCAATCGTCTTCCCCATCAGAAAAAAGCCAATCAAATCAAGAAAAGATGGTCGAAGTTTGGGATAACCAGTACGAGCTAGGTAAACTAGTTCTTGAGATACCGGAAAACGAATTAACATTCATTACCGCGAACTATACAAACGTACAAATCAAGCATATAAAGGATGCAGCCAATCGCGCTTGGCAAGTTGGCTTAAACCGAGATGCTGAGTATAACGGAGAACGAGTAGAAATTATGGAAGCTGGCAACGGTAGCAGACAAATAAAAGTTCGTACTCAAGGAGGTAGCTTGCTCAAAGTCAAACGCGGCAACTTGCAACCTTGGTTGGGGATTTAAGCAGTAATAACTGCATCTAAAATATCTTTTCCTGCGTGAACAGTAAGATGGCGCGATTTGGATAGAGCAGCTCTCTTTAGGAGCGCTTGCCACCAACGCCATAACTTTCTCGACTTCAGTCCTGCTGTTTAACCCGCCTAAATACCCTTGTTTAATGCGTGAGCGAACAGGGAGGGTTTACGCCCCGTTTGTGGAGAAAGCGCGATTGAGAAGCCGATGAATCTCATAACTGATAACTGCGCCCCCGATAACTGATAACTGTAATCGGTGCATTTTGAAACAACACCCGATTACCAATTGTTTTCCACGAGATATGGTAATGCCGGGTGGCAATTAAAAAGTAGAGTGGTATAAAGCGTAATTACGGCTCAAAGCGTAATAGTGGAGGATGGTTGATGGATGCAAATTTAGCTTTACAACAAGCGTTGATAGATTTTTCAACTGAATTATTTAACAACCAAGATTTAATGAAGCAGAATTTTAACCATATTCATAAAATGAAAAAGGAGTTTGGTGATGGCTATGCTTTGGTAAATTTTGGTTCCTTTAATCCGGATAGTGGAGAATTTACTTTTCCTCAAAAAGAAGGACTTGAAGTTTTGTGGCTCGACCATGATACAACTTTTGAGTACTTTTCCCCCGAAGCAGCATCCGAAGTATTTAACAGCATTGATTTTGACAACTGTCCTAAAGACCACTGCATTTTTGTATTAACTGGGTCGTTAGACCGTGGGGAAGAAGTCTCTGATAATCGTTATATTATGCTTGCTCAATCCGCTTATGTTAAAGACCCGCTCACAACCAAACCATCGTCAATTACGGAGAAACAAATTGAGAAACGATTGCGGCGGATACATCTCTCTAATGTGAAGTTATTAGTTTTGGATACTTCAACCCCTGACTGTATGGGTAAAAACCTTGCAAAGTGGTTGCGTGCTATCAAACGCCTTGAGAGAATGGGCGATAAGCATTTTAGTGTTGTAATAAATTCTAGTGAGGAGTACCCAGCCGAAATACCGCCAGATTTAAAAGATGATGGCTGTACAATTAATTTCAAATAGTAGCCACCTGAGCAAGTATGTTCCAAAAATCTTAATTAACAATTAGCCTCTTCAAAAAACTTAAAGCGAACATTAAATTCATATTGGAAAGTAGGAGAAACAATTCGATTATTACCTCTCCTGAAGCACTCCGGACTATATTCGCCACTCGCGTCATGCTGCCCAAAAACGATTGATAGTTCAAGAAGCCGCTTTCATATCATCATCTAAATGATTTTGTAACCTTATTTTTGCTAATTTTTGTTTAAAAAAGTCATCTAATTCAGCAATAAACTTACCATCAACAATCTCGACTCCCAAAGCATTCGCTACTGCTAAAAAATCCAGATAGGATGCATTTTGATAATCTTTATCCTCAAATAACTTGATTTGTTCGGTGGTAAAGTCACATAAATAGGCGAGTTCTTGTTGGGTAATTTTAAAAGCAATCCGTGCCTTAATTAATAAGTCGGATAATTCATCCATACAATCAATTTGCAGCACTATCTTGTTGTTAGGATTATGAGCAATTAGCGCTTCATA
>CAKZYM010000192.1 GCA_937884685.1 uncultured Calothrix sp. | reverse complement strand
AACAACTAACAACTAACTTCCTATTTGCATGAAAGCGCTGCTAGCTAAATCATCGTATTTATAATTTAGTTGTTGAAGTGCATAAGCCAAATCATCTGTAAGGCTTTTGGCATCTTGCTTCACACATCCATTATTGTAATCAGCGACTTTTATTGCTGGAGCGATACTAATACTTACGTCAGTACCCCAACTTGGGTAAGGGTGACTGTAGTTAAGGCAAATTGGTACAATTTTCACTCCTAAATCGGGGTGAGATGACTCAGCACTCAAAGCCAAACGCGCGATTCCAGGTTTTAACGGGTGAACTTCACCGTCGCGGAAAATACCACCTTCAGGATAAATAACTAGCATTTCCTCACGCTTGAGTAATTCAACAGTATGACGAAGAGTTGTAATTGAAGGACGTTTTGAATTTACGGGAAATCCTCCCAAACGTAGAACAAACCAACCTTGAAAACCTTGACATTCAGTACTTGTGACCATAAAACGCAAATCTCGACCGGTAACGCAACGTCCGGTTGCATAAGGTAGCAGTAACGAATCCCAACGAGCTTTATGAGTAGGGGCTAATATTACTGGACCGCTTTTTGGTAAATTTTCCTGTCCCGTAATCGTAATCTGGCTAAAGTACAAAGGTAAAAGTATATTCCCGAACAGTAGGTAAGTCAGAGAACTTAACCAAGGAGAAATCCGTGAATTAGTATCAGCCAAGTTAGTACTTACTTTACCATTAGCTGTTTTCCGTCTGTGAGTATCAAATATCAAATCAAATTCCATCATCTCGGTGACTGCTGAATATTAAGTAAATCAAAATGTAAAGAATTCTTGATTAGTAACACCGTAGATTTTCTCTCCTGACTTTTGTAGCACTCACTGGACAGTTTGACCTCTGTCCTTTATGTTGTACTATGTCGCCGATTAGCAAACCAAGTTTGTAATTCAGTGCGACACTCAGACTCAAGAATGCCTCCGATTACACTTAAACGGTGATTTGAAGCCGCACTATCGGGAATGTTCGTAACAGTCCGAATTGCACCAGTTTTCGGGTCATCTACTCCATAGATTAATAGACCTATACGGGCTTGCACAATAGCACCAGCACACATCGGACAAGGTTCGAGAGTAACGTAGAGAGTACATTCATGAAGTCGCCAAGTTTTTAACCTACGTGTCGCTTCTCTAATAGCGAGAATTTCCGCATGAGCTGTGGGGTCATTGTCGCGTTGTTTTCTATTTTCACCTTCTGCAATCATATTTTTGGATGAATCAATAATAACAGCGCCTACAGGAACTTCACCCGCATCTCCTGCTACTTGAGCCAGCTTTAGAGCTTCTTTCATCCATTTTCTGTGTATTAGATATTCTGAATACTGACTTAACATATTCTTAATAGAGTTAGGAGTTAGGAATTAGGAATTAGAAGTTAGGAGTTAGGAGTTAGGAGTTAGTTTTTTTCGGTTAGATTCAACTATTACCCATATTAATTTTGCTGGTTGTGTATCGTATACCCGACCGAGGTTGAAAACCCCGGTCTAATAGCTCAAGTCCTATGAATAGGACTGGAGAATTAATCGAAAAATAAATGTCGTTTATCCTTTATAACTAATAGTCTGTTCCATTAATTTTGATGGTTAAAAGTTTGTAGTAAGATTTTAAAATCTTATATTGAGGATTAAAATCCTCGCTACAAACTAATCTATTTTTATGGAACAAAGCACTATTGCTCCACTACATTAATTTTGATAGGTATTTCTTCAGTCCTCTTTAGAGGACTTTTGCTATTAGACAGGGGTTTGCAACCCCTGACGGGGTAAAAGAAGGTTTATGGTAGATATTTTGCAGCTTATAAAGAAAAATAACCCAACTTGTTCTATAAGTCGGGCTTTTAAAATTGATAAGTACTTAGAAAAAATTATATGATGCCAATTTTTTATGGGAAAAGCTTTAAATCCTAAGCTGTTGCTGGCTGATTTAATAGGGAATCAAGCTGACCTTGAGTATCTAATTGGTACAGTTCGTCGCAACCACCAACGTGTTGATTATTAATGAAAATTTGCGGTAATGTGCGTTTTCCATTTGCACGTTCGGTCATTGCGTTTCTAGCTGTCGCATCTCCATCAATTTTGTATTCGGTGAATTTAACTCCTTTCCACCACAAAAGCATTTTTGCACGGATACAGTAAGGACAAGTCTGCCAAGTATAAATTTCTACGTTTGCTTGAATTTTTTCGGGATGACGACCTAAAAGTGGATTAAGAAAATCGAACATATTTTGATTGATAAATGTTGTGAAATTTATGAAACTTTCTTTTAGCCTAGCAGAATCCTGTTTTCCGTTTTCTGTTTACTCAAATTTATGCCGTGATACCTGAGCGCTGTATACACAATTTCGACTTTAGCTATTTAAGCATGTGAATGCTTACGACTATAGAATCAGATTAATGCTCACTGAATGAATAGCCAATATTACAAGTAAATCAATTTGCTTTGTATTTTTATTGTTTTGAATTTTAACTAAGATACAAATTAGTAATATTTAGATAGTCTAACTGTCCTTTTTATTCATTTTGACGGATTCGTTTTCTTGTTGACTTCGGGAGATTTAGTATTGGTAAGTCTCTACATTCCGTCAAAACTAATGGGATAGACTAATAGCTTCTATAATGCTGATGTATAAATTACGAAAACATTGACTCATATTTTCTGCTTACTACTAATTTTATTCTCATTTTGAGAGATTTACAGTTAGTTTGATTAAACAACTATTTCTATATATCTTATTACAAAATATACCATATTATATTAGCTTTTTCTCTAGTACTAACAGGCATTTGTACAAGTAAAAACTCAAAACCAATTAATAATTCAAAATCATGTAAAGCTTAACTCAATATTTGTTAATTAAAATTAAAATATCATTAAAATATCATCCGAATAAAGGTAATAAAAAGTACTAAAATAGAATAGTTATACATGCTCCCTGTTCAATGTCAGAAATATACTCGGCAGCAAAACTTAACAAAAACCCAAGGCAAGACGGATTTCCACGGGTATACGCCCTTTGGTAGACTTAATAACTGACATCGCAATTCGCAATAAACACCGCGAATGACCAAGCAATTGAGAGGGCAGACTCCGTGGAAAATACTCTTGGATTAGAGATTATTGAGGTAGTTGAGCAAGCGGCGATCGCCAGCGCTCGATGGATGGGTAAAGGTGAAAAGAATACCGCAGACCAAGTAGCTGTAGAAGCTATGCGGGAAAGAATGAACAAAATCTACATGCGCGGACGCATTGTGATTGGAGAAGGCGAACGCGATGATGCTCCCATGCTTTACATTGGTGAAGAAGTGGGGATTTGTACTCGCGAAGATGCTAAAACTTTCTGTAACCCAGATGAATTAGTTGAAATTGACATCGCAGTTGACCCTTGCGAAGGTACTAACTTGGTCGCATACGGTCAAAATGGTTCGATGGCTGTTTTGGCAATTTCAGAAAAAGGTGGCTTATTTGCTGCACCTGACTTTTATATGAAAAAGTTAGCAGCACCATCACAAGCTAAAGGCAAAGTAGATATTAATAAGTCTGCTACTGAAAACCTCAAAATTCTGTCTGAGTGCATGAATCGTTCCGTTGAGGAGTTAGTAGTAGTAGTGATGGACCGTCCCCGTCACAAAGATTTAATTGCGGAAATTCGTCAAGCTGGCGCAAGAGTACGTTTAATTAGCGATGGAGATGTTTCTGCTGCTATTTCCTGCGGTTTTGAAGGTACTAATATTCATGCTCTAATGGGTATCGGTGCTGCACCTGAAGGTGTAATTTCTGCTGCTGCAATGCGTTGCTTGGGCGGTCACTTCCAAGGACAATTGATTTACGATCCAGAAATAGTAAAAACAGGTTTAATTGGTGAAAGCAAGGAAAGCAACCTTGCAAGACTCAAAGAAATGGGTATTAATGACCCAGATAAAGTTTACACAGCAGAAGAACTAGCTAACGGAGAGAACGTACTATTTGCAGCTTGCGGTATTACTCCCGGAACTTTAATGGAAGGGGTTCGCTTTTTCCATGGTGGAGCTAGAACTCAAAGCTTAGTAATTTCTAGTCAATCCAAAACTGTCCGGTTTGTTGATACCATCCATATGACCGATAAGCCAGAAATCATTAGTCTCACCTAAAAAGTAGGAGTTAGGAGTTAGGAGTTAGGAGTTAGGAGTTAGGAGTTAAGAGTTAGGAGTTAGGAGTTAGGAGTTAGGAGTTAGGAGTTAGGAGTTAGGAGTTAAGAGTTAGGAATTTTGAAAAAATGATTCACGTTAAATGTTAATTAAGCTTTCAAATTTTCTTAATTGCGTTGATAATCCCTTTTAATATCATTTGAGACTTATCTCAAAATCTTGAAAGATCATAGGGGAATTTTGATTCAAATAATTCATAACTCATAACTAATAACTCTTAACTCCTAGCTTTTTCCAATTCCCAATTTCTTTTATCAATTATCAATAAATAGTTAGCAATTACCATTTATCAGATGCATATAGCAGTAGTAGGGTTAAGCCACAAAACAGCCCCAGTAGAAGTTCGAGTGAAGCTCAGCATCCCCGAACCACAGACGGAAGGCGCAATCGCTCACCTGTTAAGCTATCCCAGTATTGAAGAGGTTACAGTTCTGAGTACTTGTAACCGTTTGGAAATTTATATAGTTGCTCAAGAAAGCGAACAAGGTATTCGAGAAGTAATTCAGTTTCTTTCGGAACATAGCAAACTGCCTGTAACTTCTTTAAGACCCCACTTATTCATGCTGCTGCATCAAGATGCGGTAATGCATTTGATGAGAGTTTCGGCTGGTTTAGATAGTTTGGTACTTGGAGAAGGTCAAATTTTGGCTCAGGTCAAGACCACTCATAAAATTGGTCAGCAATATAAAGGCATTAAAACAGTTTTAAATAAATTATTTAAACAAGCAATAACTGCCGGTAAGCGCGTGCGTAGTGAAACCAGTATCGGAACTGGTGCGGTTTCCATCAGTTCGGCTGCGGTTGAATTAGCTCAAGTAAAAGTACAAAATTTAGCAGCAGCAAGAGTTACCATTGTTGGTGCGGGAAAAATGTCGCGGTTGCTGGTAAAGCATTTGATATCTAAAGGTGCGGATGAAATTTGTATTTTAAATCGCTCGATGAAAAGGGCTGAGGATTTAGCAAACAAATTTAGTGCTTGTACAATCCGAACTCAACCTCTCGAAGAAATGATGCCAATAATTAACGAGAGCGATTTAGTCTTTACAAGTACTTCTGCAACAGAGCCAATACTTGACCGTAGCAAATTAGAATTGGTTTTAGAACCCAGTCGTCCTTTAATGTTATTTGATATTTCTGTACCGCGTAACGTTCATTCAAATGTGAATGAATTAGATAACGTACAAGCATTTAATGTTGATGACTTAAAAGCTGTAGTCGCACAAAACCAAGAAACTCGCCGTCAAATGGCGTTAGAAGCAGAAGGTATTCTAGAACAAGAGGTAGAAGCTTTTGATAATTGGTGGCGCAGTCTTGAAGCAGTTTCTACTATTAGTTCTTTACGAAACAAAATTGAAACCATTCGCGAACAAGAATTAGAGAAAGCTTTATCAAGATTGGGTTCAGAATTTGGCGAAAAACATCAAGAAGTTATTGAAGCTCTAACCAGAGGAATCGTCAACAAAATATTACACGACCCGATGGTGCAATTGAGAGCGCAGCAAGATGTCGAAGCTAGAAGACACTGCATGCAAACTCTACAAAAATTATTTAATTTAGATGCAGAAGAACAGTTCAGTTAACAGTTAACAGTTAACAGTTATCAGTTAACTGTGAAGCAAGTAATTATTCGTTAACGATTAACAAGTACTAAGCTCACCAACAAGACGCTTCTAACACAAAAATTAATTGGAATAATTGGAATAACCATAGTCACTCATAACTAATAACTAATAATTGATAACTGTTCACTGATAACTGATAACTGACTAAACTTCCGCCCATTTCCGCAGCAAGTTAGCGTGAGTTTTGCTGATTAAGTCAAATTCTGGGGTTTTACCGTGTTTTTGAAACATGACTTGTTTGGCTGTATCTAGGTCAAATAATATTTCGCGCTCTGATGGTTCGCGAACGAAGCTTTGTACCCAACTGACTGCTGCTAGACGCTTACCTTCGACTACTGTTTCAACTCGATGCAAGGTTGTGGAAGGATATACAATCATCGAACCTGCTTCTAGTTTGAAAGCTTGTTCTCCTAAGCTTGTGTCAATAACTAATTCTCCTCCTTTGTAACTTGAAGGGGAATTTAGGAATAAGGTAAATGAAACATCAGAGCGGATTGGCTTTTCCCCACCCATTATTGCGTTATCAGTGTGAGAACCGTAGTACATACCCACGGAATAACAACTGAAAATCATCGGACGGATAATTTTTGGTTTGACTGCTGCTTGAAATAACCTGTTACGTTGGAGTGCTTT
>CAKZYM010000191.1 GCA_937884685.1 uncultured Calothrix sp. | reverse complement strand
GGATTTTGGATTTTGGATTTTGGATTTTGGATTGGGGATAGGGCATAGGGCATGGGGCATTGTAAGCTGTAAAATAATCCCAGGTTTAAGATTATAAATGTTTTAATTTTTAACCTTTGACCTTTAACCACTAACAACTAACTCTTAACTCCTCACTCCTAACTCCTAAATCTTACTTCTTAACTTTCTTCAATAACAGCATCTCGGTCAAGTATTAACAAGTTACGAAGTTGGTCGGTGTCCATTTCTGTTAACCATTCTTCACCAGCACCTACAACTTGTTCTGCTAATTGCTTTTTACTTTCAATCATATCGTGAATTTTTTCTTCTAAAGTACCGGTACAAACAAATTTATGTACCTGTACGTTTTTTGTTTGACCGATACGAAATACTCGGTCTGTAGCTTGATTTTCTACTGCGGGATTCCACCATCTATCAAAGTGAAATACATGATTTGCACGAGTTAAATTAAGTCCGACACCACCTGCTTTTAAGGAAAGAATCATCACGGGTGGAGCTTGGGGGTCGTGTTGAAAACGGTCTATCATTTGTTCGCGCTGTTTTTTGGTTGTACTACCGTATAAAAACAAAGTCTCTCGGCTCAATATCTCTTCTAGATGGGGTTTGAGCTACTTTCCCCACTCTGCAAACTGAGTAAAAATTAAAGCGCGATCGCCGTTTGATATTGCTTCTTCTAGCATTTCGTCTAAGCGCTGAAGTTTGGCTGAATCGTATTGCTCTAATTTCTTTTTCTTTAAATACTGTGCTGGGTGGTTGCAAATTTGTTTTAATTTCACAAGTAGACTCAAAATCATTCCCCGACGCTGCAATCCTTCTGCATCGTCAATTTCAGCTAGGGAATCTTCTACTACTTGTTGATAAAGCTTTGCTTGTTCGGGAGTTAAACCACAAAAAACAGTCATTTCCTGTTTTTCTGGTAAATCTTGAATAATATCGCGGTCGGTTTTCAAGCGTCGTAAAATAAACGGTTGAACTAAAGAGCGCAATTGTGATAGTGAAGAAGTATCGCCATATTTTTCAATTGGCATTGCAAACCGCCTTTGAAAAAACTGCTTATTTCCTAAATATCCTGGATTCAAGAAATCCATAATAGACCACAATTCTTGCAGTCTATTTTCTACCGGAGTACCAGTTAAAGCAATCCGAAAATCTGGTTCTAATTTTCTGACTGCTTGGGATTGTTTCGCATCTGCATTTTTAACATTTTGAGCTTCATCTAAAGCGATTATCTGCCAAGAAACATCTTGTAATGAACTCAAATCGCGATGAACTAACGAATAACTTGTAATTACAATATTTTTGTTTTTGACAGCAGTTTGAAATGCTTTCCCCTTCGGACGTTTATCACCGTGATGCTGTAAAACTTTGAGTTCGGGAGCAAATTTTTTAACTTCTCGTTCCCAGTTTCCTAATACAGAAGTTGGACAAACTAACAATGTGGGTTTTTCTAATGCTTCTTCTTCTTTGAGGTGAAGTAGGAAGGCTATGAATTGAACCGTATTATGACAAATAATATTGTTGGCAACAAAATTGTGATGTTCTTCAACCTCGAAATCGTAAACCCATCCCTCGTAATCTACATCTTCAATACTTTCTATTTTACTGAAGGAGATTTCTTGACTAATTTTAGGTTTTTCTTTTAAAGCAATATTACCGTTTTGAATATGAGAAACTGTATTATCTAAATGCAATGGTTCGCGGAGGTTTGCTGAGAATTTATTCGCTGGAACTCCAATAAAATCACCTATTTTAAGATGATTTGTCCAACCTCTATTAGTCAACAACTTGTGACGACGAGTAATTGTAATACTGCTACCATCTTGTAACTTGATTTTTCTTAACTTTTCTTTGACTTGTTGTCGGTAAAGTCGTCGAATGGGAGCTTGAATAATTTTACCTGTGGACTCATTTATCGAATTAACTATTAATTGCTTGGTAGATTCAGCCCAAAATCCTTCACCATCAAATTGTGTTTTTCCTACATAATTTTCCCAAATATTTTCAGCGGTTTCTAGACAATCATTGATGTAAATTTGAGTATCCGGTGCAACACATTTCCCCAAACCCATGTCATCAGCCAAACAAGCACCCAAACCCCAACGCTCTAAAAATGCCAGCCAAGACATTCCTCGTTTTTGATAGGAACGCAATTCTCCATGAAAACTTTCGGGAGTGGGTAATAATTCTAAATCTTGATTGTCTGTCAGATTATTAATTAACTCTTGCAAAGCTCCAGAAGCTTCAAAACTGACTACAGGTAATTTTTCAATTGTTTGAGTATCTCCGGAACCCAATCTTAAAGCATCTTCTAGAGACAGTGACATTTTTTCTTTTCTACCAGCAAAAAACGTTTGTGCTGTCTTAATATCTTGGGGACGTAATTCTACCCACTCATCATTGATTTGTACCAACGGACTATTTAAAGCCACAAGTTTGTCAAACTGCTGTTTGGAAAGAGTTTGTCCTCCAATCGCTAATTCCCATTTGAAATTGAGTAAACTTTGTAAACCCAAACGCTCGGTTTTTTTCTTGGAAGTTTGAGCACTGACTTTCAATCCCAAGCGATTAGCCCAGCCATCGCGATTTGCTAAGGAATCAGGTAAAATCACACCCAAACCGTTATCTTCCAGTCTCCAAGTTACTGACTTAATAAAATCATACGCTTGCATCGGTTCGAGCGGACAAAATTGGGGTAAAGCTGTATCTAAACTTGGTGTGATAATTGGATAAAGCCGCGAACCTAAACCCAAACCTCTCAAGAACGTTTCTTGAGGTTTGTCAATGGTACGATTTTGGTAAACGAATTGCTCAACTGGATGGTTCCAAATCGTTTGTGCATCTAACAAAAATTCTTTATCATCAATCGCTTGTAAATAATATTCCAACAACCATTGTGTCTCACCTTCTTCTGGAGTACGCAATGCAAAACAAGTGCGGAAAAGACTTCTGGTTCCCAGTTGATTTTGTAAAGGTAAAGTCCAAGAATTGAGCGCAGCTTCTAATCTTTCAACTTCTTTATTATCAGCACTTAGCGAATTTTTATTACTCGTTAAAGAATGTAACCATTGCCTAATTACAGATGGTAAAGATGACAGCAATCGAGTTTCTGCTGCGTCAAGGGAGTTTACCATTCCTCGTACTTGAGCATCTACAGTTTTATTCAAAAAGTCTAGCAGTAGCTGTTCGGGTTCGGGAGGTAAATTAATTGCTTGGTAATTATCTTCTTGTGTTTGAATCTGTCCTTGATACAACCGACAAGATAAAGGCATTAATCGCGAATATTTATCCAGCCGACTTCCGTCAACAGCACTATCTAAAAGTGCTTCCCAGCTAGCAATTTTGAAGTCATCTGATACATTTTGGATTGAAGGTAATAACTTACATCTGGCAATCAAATCTAGACCCCAACGGCTGATTTGCGACCAAAAGCGTAAATCTCCTCCGATAAAATCTTCTGACTCCGAAGCAATATTCATTGGCAATGAAGTTAAAAATTTTACTGCTTCTGTAGAGTTCAAGCAAAAACCTTCAACTTGCCAAGAGTAAATATATTGTTCGTTGACGACTTCGTTAACAATCCCTGAATGTAGGGGTTGTATCAAGTCAATATCCTTTTTCTTTTTCTTCTTCTTGTTTTCTTGAGGAATACGAGTAGGTAAGGCTAATACTATAGATGAAGAAGGTAAATTAATATCTTCGCTAGCTGTAGATTTACGTTTTTTGCCAGATTTAGTATTAACATCAGCTAGAATTTTTATCCATGAATGAGGAATTTTTAGATTGCGTTGTTGCAATAATTCCAATAATTCTAGCGGTGTCATACCGAAAGGATGAGGCTGTACTTTCGTTAATTCATCTTCAACCGAATCGCTACTTATAGAACGCCAAGTTTCTCCCCATATAAAAAAGCAACTGCTTTGACCTTGTAATAACCAACTACCGTGTAAAATTGCCATACGTCAACTACACTCTTTTCCTTGTAGAACTATAATTTTCGGCGAATTAGTTTGAAATAGAATATTTGATTAGCCTTAAAAATTCACTAAATACACTTCAGCATAAACATAACTAAGTATAATAATTCAATACAATTAAATCTCAAAATATTTATAAATAAATGAGTAGTATACAATAATTATTAATAATTTTGCTATAACCTGCATTCAAATATTTTAATTCTCTGCAAACTCAATCAATTTTATTATCCTCCGATACTGGGCGTAACAATTTCTGAAAAGCTATTTCTTACAATTCTTTTAATTTAATCAAAAATTCTAAAATATAACTTAATCAAGATTAACAAAAATGCAGCTACCAGTTTATGCAAATTTAAAAAACGGCATACAAGTAAAATTAGATTATATGCATCCTCACGAATCAGAGGAGGTGAGAAAGCTACTCAATCTCATAATTCTTGAAGGAAAATCTTATCCCCAAAAACAGGTTTTAACAAAGTTAGATTTTGATGCTTACTGGCTTTTAGGTCATTCCTTTGTAGTCAAATCAATCGTTCCGAACAACGAATCTTACCCACAAGAAACACTAGCTGCTTTTTACATCAAACCAAACTTTTCTGGGAGATGTAGCCATATTTGCAACGCTGGTTTTATTGTACAACCACAAATGCGAGGTCAGGGTATTGGGCGATTTATGGGTGAAACAATGCTCGCAATCGCTCCTAGTCTTGGCTATCAAGCAGTAATGTTCAATTTGGTATTTGAAACCAATATACCTTCAATTAAGCTATGGGAATCTCTAAAATTTCAAACTATCGGACGAATTCCCTTCTCAGTAAAGTTAGAAGACAATCTATGTGTAGATGCTTTGATAATGTATCGTAGATTATGAATTGGGCATTGGGCATTGCGTTAGCCAAGCTTGTCCGATAGGACGTAAATTGCGGTCTTGGGAGAAACCCCCAAGAGCAACTTTTCAAGACAGGGAATTGTTAGAAGTTAAGAGTTAGAAAGAGTAACAATTAGCGAAGAGCAAGTAGCGGCTGATGAATTAATTTCGTCTTTTTCCAGTCTCTATTTCCCAAGCAACCATGGTTAAGAATTATAAATAAAACTCAAAGAAATTAAATAAAAGTTACTCTTCACTGT
>CAKZYM010000190.1 GCA_937884685.1 uncultured Calothrix sp. | reverse complement strand
CCAATAACTTGTCCAACGCTTCCGGCTAAGGGGCCATTAACTGCCATTAAAGGCTCAAATATTCTTTCTGCGAGGGGACCTGCAAGTAGATAAGCTAGAGGTCGTGTTGACCAAGCAAACATTCTTCTAATGGCAAAAACCCTCCCTTGGATATCCGGTGCCACCTTAGTTTGCCAGATAGCATTAGAAGAACCTGCGATAATTGGTGCTATGAAAAAAATTGCAAACCTCCCAAAAGCAATTAATATATCTGAAGTTGTTATTCCTATCAAAAAAATACTTAATCCCACTAGAAACTCGGAGCAAAGTATACCGTAAATACGACGTTTTGGACCTTCCCAAATGCTCATAACAATGCTACCGACTAACATACCGCTACCCCCAATAGATAAAACCATACCTAGGTCATTTACAGAGCTAAAAGACAAAACTAAGGGTGTTAATAAAACTTCAGCGGTGCAGAAAGTCAAGTTCATTGTGCTGAAGAAAATTGCAAGTCCCATCAATCCAGGACGAGCTTGAATGTATCTCCAGCCATACATAGATTCTTCTAGTAAAGAACCCTTGCCTAATGTTCTCGCAACTGTGGTCTGTGGTTTTGGAAATTTGACAGTTAATAGTGTTATTAATGCAAACAAAAAAGTTACTAAATCTACCAGAATTACACCCTGTACTTGCATATAAAATAGTAGAAAGCCTGCAAAAGTTGGTGATAATAGCTGAGCCAAGGCTTCAGAGAACTGAGTCATAGCACTAGCGCGACTAAAATGTCTTTTAGGGACGAGTAGGGTAGTCGCAGCACGATAGGCTGGCCATTGGAAAGCATTAGAAATAGAGCTGATGATAGTAGCCAGATAAATATGCCAGATTTGTAACTGTCCAGCCAACAATAGCAAGGCTATTCCAAAGCTACTCAACCCAGCGACACAATCACTAAGAATCATTGCATCACGACGATTCCAACGGTCTACTAAAGCTCCAGCTATAGGAGAAACAACTAAGGCCGGTAGTATTGCAAAAAAGGAGATAAGAGCAAATTGGGTGACTGAACCTGTGTTTTTATACACCCAAATACCAAGAGCAAAACTAGTAAGTGCAGAACCAAATAAAGATATGAGTTGACCAAACCAGACAATTAAAAAAGTTCTCACAGTGTTTTTACTCGCTTTATTGAGTTGAACAACATACATTCAGTGTGGTTTGTTTATTCTCAATTTCCTTAATAAAGATGACAATCCACATTCCTACTAGGCTAAATTCAGCGTATCCTTTTCAAGCTATTCTTTACCACTCGCAGTTTGTATGAGAGTAGTTTTAAACGGAAGTAACGCAATCCCAATAAGAATCTAAAACCAAGAACGAGGAGAGAGATGAAAAGGGTAAATATTTAATATTAAATTGAATATTAACCCTAATTCTCAAGCCGAAAATATTTGGATATTATTAATTATTTCTCATCAGAAGCATCAAAGCTATCGAAAATAATAATGGTTGCTCAAAATCTATATACTCTTGTTTAATTGCAGTTTCTACTGTTAAAGCAGTATTAAATTCTTCTGGAGTAAATGAGTAGTCTTTTTGATTTTCTATTTCTAATATTAGCTCGTTGAGTTGCTTGCCTATTTTATCTGCTGTCTCAATAACTTCTTTTAAACTTGGTCTTTTTGCTGATATCTCTATTTCATAAATACTAAAATCTTTTTCTTTCCCAGAGTCATCTAATCTTATGCGATATTTTTGCGGGAAAAAGGGTGAAAATATTCCCTCATAGATATTATCCTCTACTACTATACCAAACCCATTTGCAGTGCAAACTCTATCACCTTTTTCTAATTTCATAACTAAATACCCCGTATTGTTCAATTTCAGGCTATCAATTTACTGAAAATATTTTTATCGGCATGTGTACAGTTCCCAAGTTCCAGGACTTGAAGTATCGCCGTTGTTGTATAAAATTTTTCTACTACCATCTTCCAACATCGTTACTACAACAAAATTACTATCATCACCCGAAGCATTAAGACTCGCTCCAAACAACTGGTCTTCTCCAGTACCATGAATCGAATTATTGCCATCTTCTGATTCTATGTTTAGTGAATCACTGGAAGAGACCGCAATCACATTATTATCTAAGGTACGGAAAAATAGATATTTATCAAAGCTACTATTAGTTGTCATTTTACATTAACCTTGTTAGTTTCAAACTCAAAACAGCCTCCAGAGAGCTTTGTAAAAGAACAAAATATAGCCACATTAAGCTTCGGTAAGAGTTACATTCATGGTTAAATCATACTCAGAAGCCAGACTCTGAGTCAAAAATATGATATATCCATATTCTGTTCAACTTGTCAACTTAACTTAAAAAAGTTAAGGGTGCAGTTTTAGATTGAAGCATGATTCTACTAGGAAATTCTGTAGATGCGAATTGTTAACTACTACTTTATTACACAAGCTATGAGGGGTGATGTAGAGAGTAGATAGTTTATCCTGATTTTTATCATTCATAGTTAAAACAAACTAATTCGTAAATTCAGAGTCAAGAATCGGACACACCCATATTCTGTTTAACTTGTCAACGCAACTTAAGAAAGTTAACGGCACAAACTTAACTTGTAGGAATATTCTACCAGGGAATTCTCTAGATACTAATTGTTAATTACCTGTAAAAAAGTTAAATAAACTTGCATTCGGACAACATACTAATTGTTAGCTACCGGCACGTACTACGAAGAAACCCGTGTTGTTCCAAAATCCTAATTGATCCTGATTGTCATAAGCCATTTCAGCTTCATTTGAGTAATTAGGATAACAAGGATGTTGATAAGGAAAGGTAGATATTAATATCTTGGCAGTTCCGGGAATAGCACCCCTTAAAGTCACCCAAGCACGTCCTTGTTGATTTGTTGATATTTCGCAACTAGCTCCGAAATATCCTTTCTCTGAAACTTTCCCAGGTTTAAATCCGATTATCGGCATTTCACTACTGTGAGGAAAGTTAAAAATTCTGTCTTTATTTTTAGTGTCCCATTCAAACTCCTCACGCAATTGAGGAAACGCATCTGGATTATAAAATTGATTTAGATACACTACCTCTACAGCTTGAGGACGACCTCTGACAAAAGACCTAATCTCTAAGTCTACAAACTGACCGGAATCATTTACTATCGAATTTTCTAAAAATAAACAAGCATCATCCACCTGAATATTGATTTCTTTTTCTTCAGCTAAAATTTGCCTTTGTTCATCAACTGTTCCAACAATACACAAACCTTGATCTTCGACTTCATCCCAAAAGTCTGCCCAATCTTCACAGTATGGAATATCTATCATCCCACTGGTTAACTCATGAGCTTGCTTTTGATATGCTTGGTAGGGAATCTTAGCGATTAATCTAAAATCGTCAATAGTGCGTAATTCTAGATTCCCTATATCGATTTTAAAGAAAATCTCTTTGTCATCATCTGCTAGTTGAGATGACCTTGCTACACAAGGAACTGCTGTTACCATATTTAAACTCGCACCTTTAGGAGTAAACTTTAGTGTCAGATTTCCTAGTGGTTGAGATTCTCTTGACAATGATTTAGATGAGTTTTGGGGAGTCAATAATCTTCCGTGAGGATAAGTTGCTAATTCATCCTCGTACCACAAACCGATAGTCCCGTGCAATTCCCAAAAATCAGAAGCGTAAGCTTGAACTGGTGCAGATATACCGCTAAGACTAAATTGCACCACCAGTCCTAAAACATTATCTTGCTTCATGGCTTCGCGCAACACGGAAGCTGTCGGTGACAAGCTGACTTCCTCGTCATTCCAAAGTAAGTTTTTAGCATCCTTGGAAACAGCAAACTGATAAACAGCAGCGGAGCCAAATTTATCATTCAAACAATTTTCTGGTAACTCGCGAATATGGTAAAAATCCTGCCAGCGAGCTAATGATAAACCCCTAACAGAAGCAGATAGTATACTGTCAGACCCTCCCAAGACCAAACGGTCTACCATAATTGTATTCGTCCAATTAGAAGCTGGGTCGGATTCAAAAATAAGAGCGCTATTACAAGTATCTTTAATTTGTTGATTCTCCGAATTTAAACCGCCAAAATCAACCTTGCATCCTACTATCGGGTCGTCTTGCTCAATTTTTCCAAACTCTTTTTGAGCGCTAACAATTTTGGTCTCAATTGAAAAATGACCCTGTTTATTGCAACTGAATCTCCCACAGTCATTCGGTAGGTAGGTACGGGCTACACCCTGGAAGTGTAGCCGAGGAAAATCTAAAATACTCATATTGATTTACTGGTAAAAAACGACGAAATGAATCCTCTGAACTGATTTCATTACAAGTACAGTGACACTGATAATCTGTTGTAAAAAGTTAGGTATTCAATGCCTAAATTAGTCATAATCAGCAATTGCGGATATATCTACATTCGCAGACATTACAGGGCAAATTGCAATAACTAGAATCTACTACAAGAAATACTTATACCATTTCTTTATAAAGATGCGCCTAATTTAGCCTACGCAGGTAGGCTTTGTTTGAGTAGCCCCACCATAGCGAGAGTGAGGGTGATTAAGTGATTAAGCGCAGCCTCATACAGAATTGGTATTAGTCAAAAACAATGGGGAAAGCCTATGATAATCATCGGGTTCTGGTATAAAAGCACAATTTCCGCCTTTGCATTCATTGCTGCAATGATTATTTTTCATCAGATAAACCTCTACAGGAATTGGCCATATATAGTATCTAGCATTGCTGTTAGCGCAGCTTGGCGCTAGCCATATGAGATATGAATTAATTATTATCATCGAATAGCAGCCGCCTAAATCCCCCAACTTTGGGGGACTTTAAAATATATTTCTCCCGCATAATTGGGGATTGCAGACTATTCATACTTTTAACGAGCAATGCCGAATATCTAGTTTGATTTTGTGCCTCAAAAGATATATTGAGACTAAAAAAACCGCAGGATAATTGCTTAGATTGTTTAATACTCGATGGTATTAATGACTTAATAGGGAGGATTTGTTAACTTGGATCAAAGGAAGCGGGTTCCCTGCGAGAAATACCTTAGCCTTCATAATTAATGTGGTTGACTACTAATGGTTAACCTCATTGATTTTGATGGGTAAGTACGACCAGGATTGGTCGGTGATCCCAAGGATAATGAGCCATATTATGCCCGCATAAACACTTATGATATTTTGAGACCAAGTAATAGATAATGGGTAAAAATTACTAGCTCTTTAACAATATCGTAAGTATACCCACCCGTCAATTTTAATGGTGTAAACCAGTCCTACTCTGTCTCCAACCGTTTTGATTGTCTTTTATATTCTGTAGTGCAAGCAAGATGCTCGCGAATGAATAAATTAACCAGTCATATTTTGTGAGACAAACCACTTGCTCACCTTGGTCAATTCTGCCAAGCTTTCCTTGAATGCTAATCACAATTACATCAATGGAAAAGTTTGGGTATGAGTTGCAACTCGTTATTCCTAGCTGATTTGAGTAGCCGCATTTGCATGTATTCGATGCATAGTTACGAGCTACACCAGAATGCAGATGAGAAATATCTAAAATGCTCATTGATCTAGTGGTATGGAACTAAACATGCAGGAATCCATGGAACAGATTTCATCAGAAGTAGGTAGATAAAGACGACAAATTATTGAGAATACACGAACTCTCAAACCCTGATATAGCAATATTTTTCTCACTTATGTAAATTGAAGAAAAACAAGTTACTCCAGATATATGTCTTTATGCATTTTAATTAAAGACATGCAGAATAAGTCTTTAATCTTTATTAGTTATCACCGTAGTATTGCACTTAGGAAATTTTTAAGCAAATTTTTAAATCCAGTCGTAACCTACTATAGGGAGAAAGTTGCAAGAATCTTATTCTGTCAGCTTTTTCTAAAATAAGCTACTATATTCAGTAGTAAATAATTTGCTTAGGAAAGACAACAATAGATTCAACAATAAGCTATTGTGAGCCATACCTGATAGGCTATAGAGCGCTTAGTAGTTTTCTCAAATACCGATAGTTTGCAATATGTTACTAATTTTATATAGAACATATATACTATTTTCAGGCTATCAATAAGCTGGCATGAATATAGCATGTCTCAAGCTAAATTTACTATATCTATGTGTCTGTGACCTATCGTTTATCTAAGTAATTTTCTAAAAAATAAAATTTTTTATATTGCTAAATAGATAACAAGTATAATAGGGTTCATAAATAATCCTTACCAGTGTCATATCTTTCCGGAAAAGTTAATATATAGCCCATGCTCTACTTATCGAATTTTTCTCATAGAAGCTTTCCACCCACTACTAACTCAGCTTTACTCTGGATAATTTGGATAAATATTCTGACATTTATTGTTACATATTAAATATTTACGGTGATTTATTTAGCTTTAGAAATATTTAAGATAGCTCGTTTACAAAGAATACTCTGTAGGTTAAACGAAGAAGATGACTAACGTTAGTAAAGGTCTATTAGCCAAAAAATATGCCGAGAATCTTGTTGAAGCTCTATTAAAACTTGCCTACGAAGAAAACAAATTATATTCTACGGCAGAAGAAATTAAAGCCGAATGGATTGGTCAAAATCAATTGCAAGTAACGGGAGTAATTTTAGATGACAAGCGCAAGAAATTTGAGGTAGGTACTACATTAAGAGCTTTACGAAACCTGGTTCAAACCAATAACCATCAATTAATAGCTTTTACAGAAGCTAATGCTAGGAGTCAAACTGAAGAATATATTGAGAAATATATTATAGAACAGGTGAGAAACTCTATCAGATATTTAGAAGAGTTAAAACTGCTGAAAGACCAACGTTTGAGAAACTATAAGGGTAAAGTTCCGGGTAAACCTTACTGGAAATTTAAGCTCATTAACCTCAACAGTAATGCAACCTTGGAAGAAAATCTGTATAAGGTCAGACAAAAACTAGAACTCCCTGCATCACATGACCTTTTACTTGGTAGAGATATTGAAAAAGTTTGTTCATTTTTACGCGGACAATCTGGGGAGACTTGTGGAGAGGTTGTTTCATCTTCTATAAATATTCTGGCTCAACAGATGAGAGATTGGTTTAATACATTGGGTTATCCTTTTGAGAAGCATGAGATTTGGCAGGATAATTGTTTTGAGTGGATTATCAATATTCCAGTCAGACGTAACCGATATGACCGAATTTTGGTACGTGGAATGACTGGGGAAGTCAAACGTGAAGATGTAATAGTTTTGAATTTAAAAGTTAAAGAACAGCGTACTGATGAAGGTTGGTTGGTAACAAATAGACGGATTAGCAAAGCAGCACGCTTTGAAATCAATAATCCAAAAAATAACTGTTTAGGGTGTTTTACTTTTGATGAGCTTGTAGCAATTGATGCGGACTTTTCTGGTTATCTCAAATGGTTAGAAGAAGAAGTCAAAACACGAGGTATTGATAAAGGGTATATACCTTTAGCCTGTAGGAAAGAAGAATTTGATTCAGTGAGTAGGCAGCGACTTGCGGTTAGTTATTATACTGAGAAAGATGGTGGAATTAACGGTTATATTGACCGTTGGTTGGATGATCCAGTCAAGGAGCATATTTCGGTTTTAGGTGAGTTTGGTACGGGAAAAACCTGGTTTGCGTTACATTATGCTTGGACAGCTTTAAAACGATATCAAGATGCACAGCATAGAGGTGTGCAACTCCCACGTTTACCTTTAGTCATTTCTTTACGGGACTATGCAAAAGCGGTAAGTGTGGAATCGCTTTTTTCGGAATTCTTCTTTCGTCAGCATGAGATTCCCATACCTGGGTATTCAGCTTTTGAACAACTCAACCGTATGGGTAAACTCCTGCTCATTTTCGATGGCTTTGACGAAATGGCCGCAAAGTGCGATCGCCAACAAATGATTAATAATTTCTGGGAATTAGCTAAAGTTGTAGTTCCGGGTGCTAAAGTTATTTTCTCCTGTCGCACCGAGCATTTCCCAGAAGCAAGAGAAGGAAGGGCTTTGCTCAAAGGAGAATTAAAGGCTTCTACAGCAAATTTGACAGGAGAAACACCGCAGTTTGAAGTATTAGAACTGGAGAAATTTAATAACGAGCAAATTCGGAAAGTATTATCTTTGCAGACAGAAACAACTACAGTCGAGCAAGTGATGCATAATTCACAATTGTTGGACTTAGCACGTCGTCCGGTAATGACAGAGTTAATTTTGGAAGCATTACCAGATATTGAAGCAGGAAAGCGAATTGATATGTCACGGGTTTACCTGTATGCAGTACGACGAAAAATGGAACGAGATATCACAGCAGAACGCACTTTTACTTCCTTAGCAGATAAGCTATTCTTTCTATGCGAGCTTTCGTGGGAGATGCTGTCTAACGAAGAGATGAGTCTGAATTATCGACTTTTCCCCGAGCGTATTCGCAGCTTATTTGGTACGGTGGTTCAGGAAGAAAAAGATTTAGACCATTGGCACTATGACATGATGGGGCAAACAATGCTAATCCGCAATGCTCATGGTGACTATACCCCCGCTCATCGTTCGCTATTAGAGTTTTTTGTAGCTTATAAGTTCGCGGCAGAATTAGGGCTATTGGCTGATGATTTTACAGAGTTGGCTCAAGCACAGTCTAATTTAGATACAAATGCAAAATCAGCCTACTACACCTGGTCAAACTATTTTCAACGACAGATGGATGAGGTGGGGAATATTTTGTCTATCCCTTGTTTAAAAGGGTTTACTAGTGAAGATTTAGCAGGACTTCGCAATAGTTTTGGACAAGCACCGTTGACTAAAGCGGTAATAGATTTGTTATTGCCAATGTTAGATACTTCCCGCGTCTTACAAGGTTCTGTACAGACCCATTTAAACGAAGCCCAGATGTCTGTAAGCGCTGCAAACTCTTTGTTAAAAACCCTGGATCTGACAAGAGATAAAACAGAAGCTGAGGTGGGGTACGTTGGGGGAAATGCGGCAAACTTAGCCGTGAAATTTGATAAGGCTGCCTTGGAAGGAAGAAACCTTAGTTGTACAGTGATTAAAGGTGCTGACTTTTCTAATGCAAGCCTGCGTCGTGTGAATTTGACAGGGGCTAACCTGAGCGATTCTTTTTTTACTAAAATCATGGGCAGCATTCAAGCAGTTGCTTTTAGCTCTGATGGTAAATTTCTTGCCACGGGTGATAGTAACGGTATAGTCACTGTGTGGGATACTGCTAGCAGGAGAGAAATTTTTATCTGTAAAGGGCACACCCGTTGTGTATATTCAGTCACTTTTAGTCCCGATAGCACAATCATTGCCAGCGGTAGTGACGACCAAACGGTAAGGCTGTGGGATATTAACAGTGGCGAATGCCGCAATATCTTAAAAGGGCACACCAGTACGGTATATTCCGTTGCCTTCAATCCCGATGGAACCATGATTGCCAGCGGTAGCTTTGACCAAACACTGCGGTTGTGGGATATTAATAATGGTGCGTGCCTGCGTATCTTTGAGGGTCACACCAATCTGATAAATTCCGTTGCCTTTAGTATTGATGGTACAATGCTTGCTAGTAGTAGCCTAGACCAAACGGTACGATTGTGGGATATTATCAGCGGTGATTGCAAGACTTTAGACGAACACACTTGCTCTGTAATTTCAGTCGCCTTTAGTCCAGATGGGGCAACCTTTGCTAGTGGAAGCAACGACCAAACAGTGCGGGTATGGGATATTAAAAGTGGTGAATGCCGCAAAATCTTAAAAGGGCATACTAGTTCGATATATTCCATCGCTTTCAGCTTCGATGGAGCGTTACTTGCCAGTGCTAGTTATGACCGAACGGTGCAATTGTGGGATGTTAAAAGTGGTAAATGCTGCAAAACTTTACAGGGACATACCAGTGCAGTTATTTCTGTCGCATTCAGCCCAGATAAAAAGATGCTTGCCAGTGGAAGCAATGACAAAACTGTGCGACTGTGGGATATTAAAAATGGGGAATGTCTTTATACCTTGAGGGGTTATAGCGGTTCGGTAACTTCAGTGAGCTTTAGTCAAGATGGGGCAATCCTTGCTAGCGGTAGCTACGACCGAACGGTGTGGTTGTGGGATGTCAGAAGTGATGAATGTCTGAGAACTTTACAGGGGCACATTAGCTGCATCAATTCGGTCATATTCAGTCCAGATAGGAATACATTAGTCAGTGGAAGCAACGATAAAACGGTGCGGTTGTGGAACGTTGAAAGCGGTAAATGTCGTACAACTTTAGAGGGACATAGCAGCTGGGTCAATTCTGTCGTTTTCAATCCAGATGGGACGTTAATTGCCAGTGCTAGCTTTGACAAAACGGTACGGTTGTGGAATGTTAAGAGTGGAGAATGCGTCAAAATTTTAGAGGGACACAGCAGTTGGGTCAATTCTGTCGCTTTTAGTCCAAGTGGGACGTTACTTGCTAGTGGAGGTAACGACAAAACGGTGCGATTGTGGGATAGCAAAAGCGGTGAATGTCTTCGTACTTTGCACGGACATCATAGTTTGATAAATTCCGTTGCTTTTAGCCCAGATGGGAAGACAATTGCTAGTGGTAGTGGTGACACTACAGTCAGGTTATGGGATACCAACAGTGGGGAATGCTGTAATATATTTGAAGGACATAGCAATTGGGTAATTGTAATTGCGTTCAGTCCAGATGGGGAAATGTTTGCTAGCTGTAGTGATGATATGACAATAAGGTTGTGGCATATCAAGAGTAACAATTGCTGTAATGTCTTGCAAGGTCATACTCGCTGGGTAAATTCTGTTGTGTTTAGTCCAGATGGAACGACTGTTGTTAGTGGTAGTGGTGATGGAACAATTAAGTTTTGGGATGTAATAACCGGTGAGTGTCTTAAAACTCTGAAAAGTGAAAGACCTTATGAAGGTATGAATATTACGAAGGTTACTGGTTTAACAGATATTGAAAAAGCCTCACTCAGAGCATTAGGTGCAGTAGAAGATTGTGATTTGAATTTAAGTTAATCTAATCTAATTGATTTTATTTACTAAACAAATCAAGTTTTCTTGCTGTATTTTATAGCTGTATTTTATAAAATATTATAGGAAAAATGGCGTTGCTGATTAAAAGTGTAAATAGCCCCAACCCTCAATTCTGGGGGGGGAAAAGATAATTAAAATTGCCTCATATTTGAGTGATTGAGGGGACATCATTTTTTGAAAAATATAGTCATTCTCATTTATTTTTGTAGTGGGGACACCTTGCTCCCTAACTATAATGGAGTAATATGCTCCCACTAACATCCATTTTTTATTTGAGATGACTATATTCTTATTTATAGATAATAGATTATTTCACTGTGAATAGTTCCATATTACCAACGAACTAAAACATCAGTTTTCTTATCACCATTAAAATCTCCTAAAACCAATGCTTTATTTCCTGTAGCAGCGGTATCGTAAAGTTTTCTCCAGCGACTTTTACCACCATAGGAAATATAAAAGTGACGACCATCGGAATGAAACACGTCTGTCCTACCGTCACCGTTAAAATCTCCGAATCTTAAATTAGTTCTGTTTGACTTATTAATTTTGCTCCAGCGAGTTTTTCCACCATAGGAGACATACCAAAAACCATTTTTAGCAGTGAAAACATCAGTCTTCTTATCACCGTTAAAATCTCCGAAACGTAAATAGGGGTCACGAGCGCTGTTTATTTTCGTCCAGCGACTTTTACCACCATAAGAAACCAACCATTTACCATTTTTAGCGGTGAATACATCAGTTTTTCCATCACCGTTGAAATCTCCGAAGCGTAAATAAGGGTCACTAGCTTTGTTTATTTTCGTCCAACGACTTTTACCACCGTAGGAAACATACCAAAAACCATTTTTAGCAATAAATACGTCGGTTTTACCGTCTCCATCAAAGTCTCCGAATCTGAGATTTTTATCATTTGCTCGATTGATTTTAGTCCAACTACTCAAACCCCGATAAGAAACATACCAATAGCCATTTTTAGAAGTAAAGACATCATCGAAACCATCCCCATCAAAATCCCCACTTCTGAGATAGGTTTCATTAGCTCCATTAATTGACACCCAGGATTGATTTCCACCGAAAGCTACATACCACCGAGCTAAGTTTCTATTTGGACTACTTCCCGGAGAACCGTAAGCTTTTCTCAAACCTGTAATATCAAGATTGCTAAGATTACCATCACCAGCCCATTTAGGGTTACAGTAGTTCATCACAGATTTGAGGTCGTAAGGAGTAATCAACCAACCTCCAGTACTACCTTGCTGTTTTTCTTTACACCATTCGGGAATACCATGTTTACGATTGTGTTCGTGAGAAAATCCCAAAGCATGTCCGAATTCATGAACAGCAATGGTACGAACGCAATAATTAACTTTAGTTTTACAAGATTGACTCCAATTATTGAAGGTGAAATTTAGTACCATTCCACTTTTTTTACCATCTAACTCAGTTCCCAAACCTTTTGTATGGGGATGTTCATCAGCAATTTTAATCCGAATACCTTTACTAGAACTTTGACATTTTCCCCATCCAGAAAAGCTGAGAGATGAATATTTAGCCCAGGTATTTTGGATAGCGTTTCTAACAACTCCCCGTAAATTCCTATTACTAGAAGTAGGATTTTCCCAACAAACTGATATTCGTCTATTTTTCCAAAGTGTATTTCTAGCAGCAGTTAACCCTTGTGGTATTGTTCTGGTTTGATGTGCTGTAGCGATATTTGTACTAAAAGCAGTGACAGCAACAACGGGAGCAATCAAAGTCGAAAATAAACGACTATTTAATTTATTCATATTCTGTTTGATTAATCAAATATTTTTGTTTTGTTCAAGTCAATCTTTTATATTTATGATTTTTATTTTTCGATTGTATTTAGATAAAGTGACGGTTATCTGAACTGGTTATTTATTCAGATTTTTTATGTTTATTAAAATACTTTTTATCTAACTTAAGAGAGATAAATTTATATTGAAATTTATAGTTGTAATTTATTAGAAAAATATTGTCTACATTTGATTTTATTTTGGTTAGCTATAAATGAGAATGGAAGGTTAGTTAAAAATAAGTTATTTGCTTAGCTATAGCGGTTGTCAAGATTGTTTAAAAAGATTGTATCTAAAATTAATATAACTGATTTTATATTAGTAGGTTGGGTAGAGCGATAGCGAAACCCAACTTACCTAAATTGATAATATAGGGTTACTGCTACCTTAAATAAATTATGGATTCATCAGGAAAAAAATATTCAGCATCAAAATAATATCTTCCTTCAGCTTGAATAATTCTTTCAAAAAATTGCGGAATACCTTTTGCAATCACTTTTGTTTCTTCAGGTTTTAATATCCAACTTTTACCTCCAATAGAATCATCATCTTTAACTAAAATAGGTTTAGCGACAACAATCCACCATTCATCCCAACTTTGATAATTTTCAGTTCCAAAATCACCGCTATCTCTATATACATCTCCAAAACAAATACAGCGATTATCTTTTAAATTAATAAAACTAGTAAAATATTGATTGAATTCAACAATTTGACATAAATCATATTTTTGAAGAATTCTAATATCCCAAGGATGTTGAGTATCAGCAAATAAAGTACCACCATCAAATCTTTCCAAAAGTTGAATTAATTCTGCTGGTAATTCCTGAAAGTGAGAACCTTTTTCAAACAGCCAATTTGTAGGAGAATTGAGTTGATGCTTTTGTTCTTTTTCTAATTTATTTAATATTTTTGACAAATTATCTTCTTTTCTAATTCCCCAACCAATCTCGGGATGAAGACAACCATTTTCTTGATTTTGACCGACTCCGATAAAACCAGCGATTAATTCCAACTGTGATTCACCTTGAGGAGTATTTAAAGTAAATGAAGCTTGAGAAATTCCATCGGGAAAAGATGCTGCTGGAATTCCATAAGAAATTGTTAATTCTTCACGGGGTGTTTCCAATATTGGGTTTTTCATCGTTGGAGAATTAGTAATACTATCTTTTAAATAAGGAAACAAATCTGCTAACCACCCAGTAATTATCTCTCCCCCGTACATTGATTGGGGTTTACAGATGTGTTTCCAAAACTCCAAATTTGGTTTACCAGCAACGGTTTCAATAATTCCGTCACAAATTGGTAATAATCTTTTAGTCCACCATTCCAAATCATATTGACCGATAATTTCTACCCGTTCCCGAATCTTCTTCCAATCATCAACGGTTCCTTGTACGGTAATCCAAGGAATACCGCAAATCATATATAGTCTGTAATCAAAATACTGCTCCAAAGCATCCATTATCACAACTTGACTAGCTGTCCGAATAATCGGAGTAGTGGTACTAAAATCACAAACCATCAAATCAGCAATATCAGCTTTGACATTTTCATCAATCTGCTTCGACCACAATTCCACAGCTTTCTGCCAATCTTGATTATCTAAAAGTCTTTCCAGAACAACTTTTAATTCCTTCTTGCTCGAATGACTAACGAATTGATAACGTAACCGTTCTGCATTATTATTGATATGTTGAGCAAAACCTTGAGCAATGGTCATCCAGACAGCATCGGGAGTAAGCAATAAAGGACGATGTTCTCCGAAAGCTTGATGAACAGCAGCGACAAAAGAATTTAAACCAAGCGTAATTGATAATGGTTCATTTAATTGGTCAATAGCTTCAAAATTATCTTCGTGACTAAAAGCAATTAAACTCGAATCTAATCTTTTTTCTAATTGTTTAAAACAACTTTGTAGCGGTAAAAGGTTTTTAAAAACTTCTACATCATCGACTTTAAAACATATTTCATCTTTGTGGTGATGTAATATTGAAGCAATTTTATTCATTGAATCACTTTTAAATATAAAGAAATTAATTATAACCTCTAACTTAAGGAAGTTTTATTACGACAGGTTAATGTAGGATTTATAATCCCTGTAATCACGTAGTTAAAAATGATAACAGTTTTGGTGATTATCATTGGGGAATTGAACGGAAAAAGAAATTATTAAATCTAGAATCACCTTTCGGAAGGTATTTTATGAAAATATCAGACGTTTTAGAGCTTTTATTTCTTGCTGCTATTTGGGGGTTTTCACCTCTATTCGTGCGAATTTCATCACCCGTACTTGGCCCAGTTTGGTTGATAGAATTTAGAGTATTATTAGCTGGCTTAGTTTTACTACTTTTCGTAATCAAAACAGGTCTAGTTAGTGAAATCCGGAGAAAAAGAATCCCCTTATTTATAGCTGGTTGTTTTAATTCAGCAATACCATTTCTATTACTTGCTTATGCTGCTTTAACATTACCTGTAGGGTTTACTTCTGTTTTAGTCGCAACTACACCATTGTTTGGAACTATTATTTCTTTTGTTTGGTTGAAAGAAAGATTAACTATAAGTCGTATTATTGGTTTGGTTCTCGGTTTTATTGGGGTAACTATCTTAATTGGTTGGAAAACTACCTACATCACCCAATCTTTTAATCTAGCTATAATTGCTGGATTAACGGCATGTTTATTATATGCTATTGGCGCACCCTATATTAAAAAGCATTTATCTGATGTTTCACCTTTGGTAACAGCAGCAGGTACGCAATTGAGTGCAGCATTATTTATTCTGCCTTTTATTCCTTTTACTATACCCGCAGCTATACCAACAATAAAAATTATTTTTGCTGTGATAGCTTTAGGTTTTTTTTCTACAGCTTTGGGTTACATCTTGTATTTCCGATTAATTCAAAACATTGGTGTCTCAAGAACACTAACCGTCATCTATTTAACCCCAATTTTCGCTATGCTCTGGGGATTGATTTTTTTGAAAGAACCTATTACCCTATCGATGATTTTAAGCTGCTTTCTAATTTTGTTCGGGGTTGCGATTGCGAATAATGCATTTTCCAAGTCAGTAGATTGATGAATGTAAAATCAATAACTATAACTGACTAGGTTTATCAATCAGATATAAATCAAACTCACCTTATACCTTCTCGTCCCACAATCACAATCAAATTCCTTCAAATTATTCATAAATCCTACTCTCTTCTCAGAAAATTACCGATAAAAAAACCGCAGGGGAAAGAGGTTTCATCGAAATAGCTAATTGTAGAGGAGTAAATCACTCTACAAATATAAAATTAATTAATTGAATAAATATTAAAAAGCAAGAATCTGATAGATTCGGTATCGGTGATTAAATAATATTGATTAACAAAGAAATTATTGTAATAAACTAAAAATCAACCAATGAATCAAGATGAATATTGGCAAGCTGTAATAACTAGAAATTGTAATTATGACGGTAAGTTCATTTATGGTGTTATATCGACAAAAATATATTGCCATCCATCTTGTCCATCACGCAAACCCCAACGAGATAGAGTTGTATTCTTTTCACAAATAATTGAAGCTGAAAATAGCGGTTTCCGAGCTTGTAAACGATGTTTTTCTGAAAATAAGCTGGAAAAATCACATTTACAATTAGTCGAACAAATATGTAATTTTATCGACAAACGAGTTGATAATCCTCTTTCGCTTTCCCAACTTGCTACTCAATTTAATATCAGTCAATATCATTTACAGCGTACTTTTAAAAATCTTGTAGGTATTACACCACGTCAGTATACCGAAGCACGAAGAATAGAGAGCTTTAAAAATTTACTTCGTCAGGGAGAAAAGGTAGTTAACGCTGTTTATGAATCTGGATATAATTCCAGCAGCAGTTTATATAAATCTTCAACATCAAATTTAGGAATGACACCGGATACTTATAGAAAAGGGGGTAAAAATATGATTATCAATTGTACGATAATTCCCTGCTCGATGGGTTATTTATCAGTCGCAACCACAGAACAAGGAATTTGTAGCGTTAAATTGGGAGATACAAAGGAAGAATTAGAAAGTATTTTATATCAAGATTTTCATCAAGCAGAATTAATATTTGATAGTGAAGCTCATCAAGATTGGGTCAGAGCGATTCTCAACTTTATCGATGGAAATCAACCACATATAGATTTACCTTTGGATATTCGAGGAACAGCTTTTCAAAAACAGGTTTGGGAAGCTTTAAAAAAAATTCCTTATGGTGAAACTTGCACCTATAAAGATATAGCAAATCAAATTAATAAACCGAAATCAGTTCGTGCTGTTGGAAATGCTTGTGGTGCTAATCCGGTTGCTTTAATTGTACCTTGTCACCGCGTAGTTAAAAATGATGGTAGCCTTGGTGGTTATCGTTGGGGAATTGAACGAAAAAAGAAGTTGTTAAATCTAGAATCCTACGAATTTAAGTTCTAATTTCTAGTTGCTAATATAGGATATTTTATGAAAGTCTCAGATATATTTGAACTTTTGCTACTTGCAGCTATTTGGGGTGCTTCGTTTCTATTTATGCGGATTGCATCACCAGTACTTGGAGCAGTTTGGCTGATAGAATTTAGAGTATTATTAGCTGGTTTAATTTTACTATTTTTTGCTATCAAACTTGGTCTTATTGAAGAAATCCGCAGAAAAATTAAACCTTTATTCATCGTTGGTTGCATTAATTCAGCAATACCATTTTTGCTGTTTTCTTATGCATCTCTATCTTTACCAGCAGGATTTACTTCTATTTTAAATGCAACTGCACCACTATTCGGTACTATTGTTTCTTTTGTTTGGTTAAAAGAAAGATTATCTATAAGCGGTATAATTGGCTTTGCGTTAGGATTTGCTGGGGTCATCGTCTTAGTAGGTTGGAAAACTGTTTCAATCACGCAGTCTTTTACTTTAGCAGTGATTGCTGGACTTGTTGCAGCATTATTGTATGCACTAGCAGCACCCTACACTAGAAAGCATTTATCGGATGTTTCTGCATTTACAATTGCTACAGGTTCGCAGTTGAGTGCAGCATTAATTATTCTTCCTTTTATTCCTTTTACTATACCCGCAACCATACCAACAATAGAAGTTATTTTTGCTGTGATGGCTTTGGGGTCATTTTGTACAGCTTTAGCTTATATTCTTTATTTTAGATTAATTAGAAATATTGGTGTAACAAAAGCATTAACTGTCACCTATTTAATCCCTATTTTCGCGATGC
>CAKZYM010000189.1 GCA_937884685.1 uncultured Calothrix sp. | reverse complement strand
AGCATCAAGAACACATTGATAACAGCTAACATTTTTCAAAGTCAGAAAGATATCTTGGATTGCATCGTAGCAACTCCTTCCTGAACGGAACCCATAACTGCTAGGTTCAAAATCGACCTCAAATATAGGCTCGTAGGCAAGCTTCATAATGGCTTGTCCGATTCTGTCTTTGATTACAGGAATTCCTAGTGGTCGTTTCTTACCGTTTGCTTTGGGGATATACACTCTCCGGGCTGGACTGGCAGCATCATTCCAGTTCCATTCATCGATGAGTTGATTACGTTGGGCGTTACTTAGAGCAACAATTCCATCAACTCCCGCAGTTTTACGACCTTGGTTGATGTATGTGACCTTTCTGATTGCTACCAATAAGGCAGAGTGACTTCTCAGAAGGAGCTTCATCAAGCTTCTTACCTTATTCCAGCTACCACAACCATGCTTTACATCTTGAGTGGCTTTGAATATCCTTCTTTGCAACTTTGACACTTGAGTCATACAAGCTTTCCAGTTTGCACTTTCCCATTGTCCGATTCCGATACTATTGCTAGTTCTATCTTTCATCATTCCAAAGTCTAAGTTTTCTTTTCCGATTATTCATTACACTCGCTCTGGAAGTGGGCTACCTCTCGGTAGAGTCTATAGACTCTATGTGTCCGGTTATACTGTCGTGCTTTCCCGTTGTCTTTCAACGTGACACCTTTTGCTTTCTCCAGAATCCTTTACCCTGTTGACTATCGGCTCTCCTCTCGGATTGCTTGGCTTAAAATTCTTCGACCTTTTTAAGCAACCAATAAGGGCTTACCACGTTTATCAAATAGGTTTTTGCAATTTGGACTAGGAAATGACCCATATCCCGGAATCCTTCGTTGCATCATTTCATCCAGTCAAACGGGATGAAAACTTAATACCGGATTCAGTGCCTTTTCGCAAGGTGTGTCAGGGGATTTCACCTATCTTTTATTACGAGACGGCAGTCATTCACTTTCGTTTTTCCTTTCCAAATCTTCCCACTAGCCATATAACCTCTTTTCCCTAGAAGTTTTCAGACTTGCCCTCTTTTACTCACGTTGTGAGGGAGGGATTTATCGAAGCTCTGCACACAGGGCGGAATTACTTCCACTACCTCTCACCTCGGTGGGCTGGGGGATGCACTCCCACAGGGAATCATTTCAGATTCCTTACCTATCTGACACATTTCGTGTCGCACTTTGATTATAAAAATATAATATATGATATGCGGATTCTTAGTGAAATTTGCTAGGATGCCATAGAAAAATTGCTCCGAGAAGTTTTCCTAGCTTCATAAACTGACTTAACCCCTTCAATCACCCTTTGCAAATCTTCGTCTGTTAAATTGGAACCAGAAGGTAAACACAGTCCTCGTGAAAATAAGTCTGATGCGACTTCACCACCAATACTTTCGCATTCGGAAAACACTGGTTGCATATGTAATGGCTTCCATACCGGACGAGATTCAATTTTTCTTTCTGCTAGCTTCAGACGTAGCTTTTCTCTATCCACACCAAAATCTTCGGCTTTAATTGTTAGGCAAGTCAACCAACGAGTAGCACGTCCAAACTCAGCTTCTGGCATAAATTCAATTCCACGAAGATGACCTAAAGCTTTCTGATAAACTTCAAAATTGCGCCTTCTCGCTTCTACCCGCTCTTGTAAAACCTGCAACTGACCTCTACCAATTCCAGCTAACACATTACTCAAGCGATAATTGTAACCAATCTGCGTGTGCTGATAGTGAGGAGCAGGGTCTCTAGCTTGAGTAGCTAAAAAACGAGTTTTTTTTACCAGTTCTTCGTCATCGGAAACTAGCATTCCACCACCGGAAGTAGTGATGATTTTATTACCATTAAATGAGTAGATTCCGATAGTCCCAAAAGTTCCCGGACAGCGACCTTTATAGCTAGCCCCTAAAGCTTCAGCAGCATCTTCAATTAAAGGAACATCATATTTTTGACAAACTTCTAAGATGGGGTCAATATCGGCACATTGTCCATAAAGATGTACCAGCATAACCGCTTTCGGTAATTTTCCGACCTTAGCGCGCTTTTCCATCGCTTCTCGCAACAACTCGGGATTCATGTTCCAAGAAGTATAGTCACTATCAATGAAAACTGGCTTTGCACCTTGATATACAATCGGATTAGCGCTAGCAATAAAGGTCAAAGTCGAGCAAAATATTTCATCTCCTTGTCCAACATCAAGTAACCGCAAAGCTAAATGAATTGCAGCAGTACCTGAACTTACAGCAGCTGCATAACCAGCACCTGTATGCTGGCAGAATTCCTCTTCAAAAGCGTTTACATGAGGACCTACAGGAGCTATCCAATTAGTGTCAAAAGCTTCTTGAACGAACTTTAATTCCTGTTCACCCATATGGGGTGTGGAAAGTAGAATTTGTTTTGTCATTTTAATGGTGCTTGAGGAGAACGATATGCTGGGAAAAACTTAGATGAAACCAGGTCTTCTAGAGGAACATTTAAAGATTTGGCTTTCATATCTACTAGATAGCCATACTTCTGCTCGTCAACTATCATTCTTAGAGTATAAAAGTTGTGTCTGAGCTTAGAAAATCCAGCCTTAAAATTATAGACAGGGTCTTTTGCAGCACCAACTCCCCCACCCAAATGTAGGAATTGATTTCCCCGTTGATGTGCCCAATAACGAGCGCAGTCTGTTTCTAAACTACTTGGGGATAAATCGACATACTTATCCAAGGTTCCACCCAATGTGCTTTGCACTATACCGCAGACTTCCGTGTATAATCCTGCACAAGCTACTTCGTTTTCATATTCAACAATACAAAGGTGAAGCTTATCGCCTAAAGCTTCGTACATCTCTTGATAATATGATAAATCAAAAGAATAATATCTGTCTGCTGCTTCTACCCTTCCCATTGTTTCTTGATAGATAGCAGTAAAATCATCTAAATATTCTTCAATCGGAACAAATTTTGCTTCCATTCCCAAACGCTTGCACTTATTAATTGTGCTTTTATGTCCTTTTCTGGTGTGAGACCATAATTGAGATTCGGGTATTCTTAAATCAACGGAAACTGTTTCTCCATTTTCGGTAAACAATCCTTCTGCAAAAATCTCGTTAAAGTTTTCATTAAGTATGGGATGCATTCTAAAAAATGCCGAACATACATTCTTACTAATTAATACCTGTTTAAACTCAGCCATAGCAGCATCTGGGAACCCAGGTGTGTTTACTGCTGCTTCGCTTAACAAAATTCCCGGATAACCATAAGGAGATTTGATGTCAAATATTTCTTCTGAAATTAACCCCGAATCTACTACATTGTCGCACCTCGATATTAGATAGGGAGCGAAAAAGATTTTATCTCCATCGGTAATTAAAATCGCTTCCGGTATCTGTTTATTTCGACTTGCTTCTAAAGAAATATAGTTTGGTAATTGATAAACATCGTGTTTGACTTTATCTAAGGTTTCCATCCATAAAGGATTGGATAAATCGATAATTTGAGTATCCATTATTATTTTTTCAAGGTGATTTTTTGATTGAACTCAATTTAAAGCTAATAAGGAGTGGAAATAAAGGAAAAAAAAGAACTACCTGGATAATTTTTGAATTAGATAATCACTCACACCATAAGGTCGGAAATATTGCCGGGTCGCTATAATCTGGATTACCATTTGATAATTTGCGACACATATTATCAAGAAAATGATGAACCTGCTTACCTTGATTTTTATAGACTTGATAGCGGTTATCATAGTCTTGCAAATACAAAGCAAATGCCATTCTAGTTCTATTGCTAAAATTAGGATAACTACCGTGAATAGTTAAACAATGGTGAAAGCTAACCTGACCTTTTTCTAAAATAATTGGTACTTCAACAACTTTTTTACCAGGTTCAAAAAATGACTTTTCTACATCTTTCAAATCCTGGTTGTTAAAGGTACGCATATGCTCGTTACCTCTCCATTTATGACTACCATCTATTACTACTAATGGCGCTCTTTTATCATCAACATCATGGAAGGGAATCCAAGCTGAAAGCATATTATTAGAAGTACATACAGAAGAATAGGAATAATCGGTATGCCATCCTACTACACCACCAGATTCGTTATTTTTAATAGGGGCTTTATACACTAAAGTGTCTTCAAATAACCTAGTACCTTTACTTCTAGCTAACTTCGCAGCTATAGCTCCAATAATTGGTTGAAGTAGTTTGCGTAATTCCTTTTTACGATAAGAAACATGTTGGTTATTTCTGACTGCATCACCATCACCGGGTTTCCAATCGCTATAACCGGTTTCGTAAGGAATTATCGCATCTCTTTCCCCGCTATAAAATTTTTGGGTACCTATAAATGCTTCGTCCAAAACTTCGTCAGTAACTATTTTCTTCGATATGAACCAACCATGTTCTTCGTAAAAAGCAACATCTTCTTCTGTTGGCAATAACTTTAGCTGTTCTTCCGACAGCCCTTTAATTAAAGTTTCCATATATCAATAGCTTTTAGTTGTTTATTAATTGAATAAATTATTGGGAATTTGCATAAATAGATGAATTCATCTCCCTAGTAGTAAAAAACTCTTTTATAATATTAACTACACGGCTAACATCATCCAAACAGTAACGCTGGTCTGTAGGGATTGTTAAAATTCGATTTGATAAATCAATTGCTTCCAAATCATCTGATGTCATACCATTATGGGGTTGAGGCCAATGAATTGGTGGAAAAATATTTTTGCTAATTAGATATTTACGCAAACAGTCTCTAATTTCGCGGTTTCGACAAATGATAATACTATTAAAAGGTACCGAACCATCTTCCCAAGAATAAAAAAGCGGCTGCCAGTTTTCCTCTTGCTCGGATAAAGTTAGGTGAAGGAAATGCTCTATGTTTGCTTCTCGTCTTCTTCTAAACTCCTTTATATCCAAGCTGCTTAAAACATTTTCTGAGAAAGCAGAAACCTTGTCATTTTCAATCTTATCCAGGCTGTCTTGACTCTCAACTTCAAGCTGTCGATAAGTATCTTTACTTACATTGCCACCGTTCAGGTAGGCTCGTTTTAGTAGCATTGCACTCAGACGTTTATAAGCTCCATCAGACTCGCTTTCAGACGCTTTCGGTAAGGATAGATTCTTCCCAGACCAAATTATGGCACCATCAGGTATTGGTAATGTTTTACGCAAAGAAGCCATTGCGTAATCTGCTTGACTTTGTAATGACCAAGTAGAAAAAGGGTCGTGACTATGGTCTTCGACTAAAATCACTTCCCTATTAGCTTTTGACCAATCTTGCCAAACTTGTGCGGATTTAACACCAAACAAATTCACCACTAACACTAAGTCTCCAGAACAAGCCTTTAACGTCTCGAAATCTGGATATTTCTGGTTTGGTAAATCTCGGTACCAGCAAATATCAAAAGCTTTCTTCAGTTTGGATGCTGCTTCCATGCAGAAAAAACACGGTAAATGAAGCTTTAGTTTTCGGTCGGGCTTGTGGTTAAGAATTTTTTCCAAACCAAATAAGCTAGCGCATCCAGTAGAAAATAACTCGTAATTCGATGGTAAATTAGCTGTTCCTCTTACAGGACTAATAAAATCATTAGACCAGTCAAACTCACTCCCTACCTCCCACAGTTGTTTCACTTGCTTTTACCTCATCAAAATTACGTTATCTTCCCTTAAACCAAAAAATAGTACAATTCGGTGAAAATAAGGCAACCATTAAAAATGGCTAAAAAGCCTATAAAATCAAACTTGTTACTTCCTCTCTTGAAAAGTTGCTCATGGGGGAAACCCCCAAGACCGCACTTTTCGCTACTTCCTACTTCTTACTTCTTACTTGCTACTTCCGCGAAGCGGTACTAGCCTTCTGCTTTGCTACCCATAAATTCTGCACCAGTAGCATGACCGGGCTGGCTGATTTCTTCTTTTCGTAAAACTTTCCCTACTGTCATCAAGATAATTTTTAAGTCTAACCACAGACTCCAATTATCTACATACCAAACATCCAATCGAAATTTCTTTTCCCAATCTCCGTCTAACAGTCTACGTCCGTTGATTTGCGCCCATCCAGTAATACCAGGATTGACTTCGTGACGACGTGCTTGTTCGGGAGTGTAGCGGTCGAGATACTGTACCAATAAGGGGCGAGGTCCGACAATACTCATATCACCCCTGACAACATTCCATAGCTGTGGAAGTTCATCTAAACTGCTTTCCCGTAGAAACTCACCGAAAGCCGTCATACGCAATTCGTCATCTAATAGATTACCCTCAGCGTCTCGTTCGTCCGTCATCGTGCGAAACTTATAGAATAGAAAAATCTTTCCATCTTTACCAGGACGAGGTTGACTGAAAATCAACGGACTGCCCATGCGGAAATAAATTGCAATAGAAACTATTAATGTGATTGGAGAAAGTAATAAGAGAGCTATGACCGCGACAGCCCTATCTAAGACGGATTTGATTGTAAAACTAGTCTTACTACGCTCGCTTCGCAACTCTTGAGCAGCCATTAGTAGATTCCCTTTACCCTATAAATTTACGCAAGAAACTTTGCCGTAACTAGTAGCAATTAACTGTTACAGCTTTCAAATAAATCAAGATATACAAAAACATGTAACTTGACTCAAACAAGTTACTTGACATTATCAATTAAACACACGTAAAAATGGGGAAAGCATTGCTTTACTAGCTTTCCGTATTGAATGAAATATTACTTATCGTTGTATTCAACTTAGGTGTGAATAATCGCCCTATTAGAATTGAGAATTTAATCTTTAATCCATAATAAAGATAACTAAAATTGGTCGATTTTTGTTGCCAATTTGGCAGTAGTTTGCTTTTGCAAGATTTATTATTAATTGTTTTGTGTTGAATATTGGTTGATTTGCTTGGATTTTGGAGATAAAGCTTCTAAGTAAAGGCTTTCATATTTTTGTAATATCGAAGGTACATCATAGGAAGTTAAACTTTGCCGACCCTTTTCTCCCATAGAACGAGCTTCTTGAGGATTGCCTGAAAAATAGTCTATCGCTTTTGCTAAACCTTTAGTATCTCCTGTTTCAAACAGAAGACCATACCCGTCTTCCAATAAATCCCTAGTTCCTCTTATATTGCTGCCAATCACTGGGGTTTCCATACATAAAGACTCCATGACGCAATTTGGAAGTCCTTCTTGTTCTGATGCCAAAATCGTAGCTAAACTAGCTCGAACTAATACAGGAATATCTCTACGGAAACCCAAGAAATGCACTTTATCTTGTATTCCCAAATCAACAGCTAACTGCTGCATATCTTCTAAAAGAATGCCATCCCCAGCTAAAGCTAAATAAACGTCTTGACGATTTAATAGAGCGAACGCTTCTAAAATATCTTTGTGATGCTTGCGCTTAATAAACTCGGCAACCGACAAAAATAAATGAGTTTGGGGGGATAAACCTAACTCTTGTCTTACCTGCAATATCTGCTCTTTAGTGATACTGTTGCAATCAAATCTTTCAACATTAAGTCCGGTACCTGGTATCAAACGTACCCTCTCCGAAGCAACAAATTTATGTCTTTTTGCTGCTTCTGCGTCTTCACGATTAACTACTACTAAATAGTCTGTTCCCGGTCCAGCGATTTTCTCTAAATTTAAAAAGATTGCGTTTCTATATAATGCTCCTCCTTTATAAAAGTGAAAGCCTTGGGCTGTGTAAATCACTTTACACTTACCTTGCTTTCGTGCATTTTTTAATGCTAAACGAGTTACAAAAGCTGCCACAGGTGTAGTTACATTCACTAAATCGTAACCATTTCTATTTACTGTGTCTTTAATTTGTTGGGGAGCAGTTAATAAATTTTTTGGAGCTAAGGGATTTCTCGATAAATCTACATCCCAGACATTATCGAAAAGTTCTAAACATTCCTTATCATGTGAAACTCCATTTGCCATTCCATCTACCTGCCAGCCATTTGCTTGTAAATGGCGAGTAATGTATGTAAAAAATGCAGATAGTGTATCTGGAATCGTGGCGACGATTAAAAGCTTTTTCATAATTTTCCTATGGACGAACCTTTGGCAATATCAAAAAATTAGTTTAAAACGAAGCGAAAGGAAAGAAGGATGGATTTTATATGGGAAATTTAACTCATATTTGGAAGTTAATTTTTTTGTTTCAAAAATAGTTCTGTTTGTTCGCGTACATATCGATAAAAACCATTACGCAGTCCGTGGAGTTTTTCGTCAGTATACCCTTTCGCTGTTTCCAAATTGCGAATTGACATCTGATTCATTCTTTCTGGGTCAGTTACTATCTCACAAATTTTACTCGCTAAACCAATTGCATCATTTGGCAAAACCATATCTTCAGAGGATAGTAGCTCGGGAATACCACCTACGGTTGAGCCTATACATGGTAATCCCCGCGCCATTGCTTCTACCATTGCTCTTGGTAATCCTTCTTGGTGTGAAGGTAAAATAAATAAATCAGCCCGGTCTAATTCAGTGCGGACAGCATCTCCACTTGGTAATTGACCGAGAAAACAAACTCTATCTTTATCAATGAGTCTGGCTGCTTGAGCCTCTAGTTCTTTTCGATACTGACCATCTCCTACTATGGTTAATTTAATATCTAAACCTTTCTCTACGCACTTATCTACCGCACTTATCAATATATCTGGAGCTTTATACAGTTGAGCAAGAGTGCCAACAAAAATCAAATTTAATGTACGCTTTTCTTTTAATTTAGAACGTGGTTGATTAACTATTGCCCATTCAGGAAGAACTACATCTGAAATACCTGCTTGATGATTTGGGCAAGGATATCTTCGCTGCAATGCATCTTTGGTTACATAGGCTGCGGCAACGGCTTTGGCACATTCTTGCTTTAATTGAGACCAAGATGTCCAACGAAAATATGGTCTTAGAGGGTGTTTAATAGAACCAGGTGCGAACACATCATAAGGGTCTGCAACAACTTCTACAGCGTAAGGATGACCTTTCTTATATAAATAAGGTTGAAGACAGGTAGCAATTTGCGAACTAACACGTAATATGACTGCATCTTTTGATGCAACTGCGTTACGAACAGTATGTTTTACTTGGCGTGATCGCAAAAGATATTGCCACGGACCAATATAGTAGGGTATCCAGATAAATGAAACCCCTTCACCATCGGCACTTTTCCAGTCGGAAGGTACTGATTCAACTGGTTGTACCCGTGCTAGTACGCGCACATTATCAAAAACTTCTGAATAGCGTTTCCAGAATGAATAGGGAAAGGTTGTTTGCGTCCATACCTTTCCATCTGGGGTGCCACAAAAACGTTGCTCAACAGTTACAACTACATCCATCACAATATCCCGATAGGAAAAATATAAAGAAAATGACTTAATTAACTATTAGAACAAAACGATGCAATAAAGGTAATTAAGCCTTTTTGTTACTAACTGATAGTGCCTATTTCGGCATTAATCCAAATCTCACAGCTTATAGTGATAACTTATACACATGAACATCTTCAGGCTGAATTGAACCACTTAGTTTTCCTTGATTAAAGATCATTCCTTGTGGACGGTTGCTAAATAATGCTTCTACAGAACCATTAACGGCTTCGGGGATGGATATAGAAGTTTCTATGATATCGGTTGGTGATGCGTTCAAGGCAACTACATAAATACTTTCATTGTAAGTCCACTGTGCAGCAAACAAGTTCTCAGTCCCGCTATTAAGCCTTTTCCAAGAGCCTTCTAATAATACTGAATTTAATTGCTTAATTTCCGGTACTAAGGATTTTAGTTCGTTCCATAGAGCGCTATTTTCCGACAATTCCCATCCTGGATAAAAATACGAATAGTAAATGATACCTTTAACGTTGTTTATCAAAGCTGAGTAAGTCATATTACGCAATTGTTTGGGACTTGGAGCTATGTTTCTCCAAGCAAACGTTTGCAAGTTGGCAATAATTGATTGGTTATTTCGTCTTGCTGCTTCTGTAACAGACTTTAGAGCATAGTAATGAGAACGTAATGGCTTAGTGACATTTGGGTCGTTATCAATTGGATAAGATTGAAAACCAAGCACATCGGCTAAGTTAAAAAAAGGTTCTATCCTTGTGGGGAAAGCCCCACTTACATATGTAATTCTATTTGAGTCAGTTGATTTGATCTCAGCCTTCCAATCTATTACACCCCCGACACTATAAGCATTGTTGGGATGATCCACATCATCTACAATTTCCCATCCTAAAATTGCAGGATGAAATTTGTATCTATCAACAATTTTCGTGCGTTTGTCGTAATTAAAACTTGACAAAACATATATACCATTACTCTGAGCTTCATTGAGAAAAGCAACATCAGCATCATAGTTTCCACCTACTTGAGGTCGGATGGTATTAAACCCAGCAGCAGAAATCACTTTTAAATCTTCTAGACGCTTTGTGTTACTACCATACCAATCGGAAATATATGAGGAATCATGGTATAAACCAAAAGGGAAAAAAGGTTGATTGTTAACCATAATAGTACCGTCTTCTCTGATAGAAGTATTTGTAACACTATCGGAGTTTGCAAAGGTAGCTTTTATATTCATAAATATTTTTTGTTCATCATTATGTGATGAAACAATTGAATTTATGCTGCGTGGTATCTGCCAACCAAAGATTACAAAAACTATAGTAACGTTGGTTAATAATATTAATTTTACCCAATTCCTTAGCATCAATTTATTCCTTTAGATAGGTTCCCAAATGGTACAATTACTTTAATTTACTTTGCATCTAATCAAGCAAACTCAAGTAATGGATTTAGAGATATTTTAAAGTAAAATTAGTTCCAAATTACATAATAATTTCTTTTCGCAGTACGATAGCAACAGAACTTAAGTAAAATCCTAGGAAATGACCTAATGCTGCGACGGGATAAAAGGTTTCTTGAGATATTGAACCAATTAATAAGCAAACCGTTACCCAAAAAACTGGTTTAGTTCCACTTTCATTTTGATACAAACACTTGAGTATATTTGAAAACAATAAGAAGAACATTAATAAACCCACTATTCCTGTTTCTAAGATAATATGAAGCGGGAGCATATGTGCATTATCACCTGAATCTGCCGCGGCTCCAAAACCTGCCCCATGAATCCATCTTGATGGTTGTTCGTACAGGTAATCAATTCGCTGCATCCAGATTTCATCTCTTCCGCTTAAGTTATTTTTATTACCTGCTTCAAATAATGTTTTTTGACGTTGCAAAACCTTATTATCTTCAGATTCTAATAGGGAAGCCTGTAGTCCAATTACTGAAGTAATAGAAAATAAAAAAAGCGATATGTAAGATAATTTGAATAAATATTTTAAGTCATAAGACCAATATATAATTATATAAACTAATATTGCTCCAAGACCAGAGCGCGACTCGCTTAGAAATGCAGCAATCACAGACATTACAGCAAATAGATTATTTACTAAAGTATTTTTTTGATTTAGTGATAAATGTATTCTTAGACCCAAGAGTAAAGTAACTTGAGCCGCTGTATAAGCGTGATTGTAGCCGACAAAACCTAAACCTTTTCCAGCCCCAGTACGTCCATAACCTTCGTAAAATATCCAAGCACCAACTGGTGGTAAATGGGCAGTAACTGCGGACAAAGCTACTATCCGAAAATAGGTTAAAAATATTCCTATACATACTAGTATCAAAACTGTATCAACAATACGGCTCATTGTTTTGATACGTTCTGGAGTTAAAGGTATCTTTGTTGTAATCCAAAAAAGTAAAGTAAATTCTACTAAACGATACAGTTGAAAAATTCCAATTTTAACTCCGTTTGAATTCCAATCCAGAAGAAAATTTAGATAATATACATATGACAGCATTGCTCCCAAAAAAACAAATATAAGCAACAAAAATATTTGTCTATTAGGATTCGATGCTGGTACGCTATAACTTTTACAAAACAAGAAGCTGAGTACAATTAAACCTATTGCTAAATCGGAAAGGCAAGGCCAAATTGCCCATGAAGGACCAACAGCAGCAATTGGAATTGTATAAGCTTGGGAAAACAAATAACAACATAAGGCAAAAAACAACCATGAAGTACGCTTCACTTTTAGATTTGAGTGTTCGGTACTATTTGATTGACTAGTTTTCTTATATTTTATTGGCATATATTTTGAGATTTTCTACATATATATTTTTCAAACTTTCTAAACTATTTATAATATTAAATGGGCTTCGCTCTACACATTCGAGTGCTTCTGTTGAGCTTATCTTTGCTATTTTATCTCTTAGAGCCAAAATCAATTCAGCCCAGTCATCAGCAGGCTGCGATAAAGACATTCTTTGCATCAATTGTTTGACTACATCTGCTTCAGGAGGAACAGCATCCGATAAAATACACCGAACACCTGCTGCTTGGGCTTCAATTAAAACTAAGCCGAGTCCTTCATAAAGCGATGGAAATAGAAACATATCTATCGCTTCCATCATTAATAAGGATACATCGGAGCGAGAACCTGCAAAAATAACTTTTTTACTCAGCCCTTTTAGTGTTACTTGCTGTTGAACTTCTGAAACTAAATCACCCTCTCCAACCAGTAACAGGCGCATTTTTGGTTCTCGTTTAGCAACCTCAGCTGCAATATCTATAATAAATTGATGATTTTTCTGTGGATGAAATCTACCCACATGACCAATTACAAAAGCATCTGAAGGTATACCCAATTCCGCACGGATGTCAGACCCATCAATTTTATTTTTAAATGAATCTAGGTTCACCCCACATGAAAGCAACTGCCAACGTTGTTCGTTGGCTTGAGTTTGATAAAATAAGTCTTTTCTAGCTTTGTTGCTAGCTGCTAAACCTAGGGTGGCATATTGAGCAATCAATGCTTTCGTCAAAATAAAATATAAACGTCGCTTCAATCCAGAGTTAGATTCAACTATAGAGGAATCTAAATGACTATGAGCAATTCTTACAGGTATACCAGCACGCTTGGCCAACCACAACACAAAACCGCTAAAGTGATGCACGTGAGAATGAATGATATCGTAAGGTTCATTATCATTTAAAATTGCTTGAAAATTTCGAGCGTATAACCAAGGTTGAGATGAGTTTAAACAAGGAATAACTTTACTATTATAAGAGCGAATTTCTCCATCATAAGCACATTCTTCATTTGTATGAACTAAGAAATCCATATGGAAAGCATCCCGGTCTATATTCCGTAGAATATGCATTAACCAAGTTTCAGTCCCAGCCCTTACCATTCCTCCAACTACATGCAAAATACGTATAGGACGCTGCTTAGTTAATTTCTGTCCTATTCTCGATGTTGATTCTTTTAAGTTTGTATAATGCATGGATAATTACTCCCAAACTAAATATAGCTTGCATAATTGCAGCAACCATTAAGGCTTTCGCGGCCCCAATTAATCCTTGTGTAGGCAGTAACCATAAGCAAGCTATGGCTGAGATTGCTGTAACTATCACAAACAAAGGGGTTTGTACTCGAAAGTATCTGGCTGCAGTCATTCCATACCCTAGAAAAGACGACATATAGCTGATTGCACCAGCGACCATTAATAACACGAATAAATCTTGATGTAATCCATATTCCGGTCGGTATAAAATAGTTAAAAGTTCTCTTCCAGCAAATTGGGCAACTATGATTGCCATACCACCTATCAAAGCTGCAAGTCCGACTAATTTTATTAATAAGCCACGGAAGGCAGGTAGGTTTCGAGCTGAGTAATATTTCGCTAATCTAGGACTGGCAGATTCACCCAAAGCGAAAATCACCATATTTCCTGCCACCATTAAGTAAGCTAAGGCTGCAAAAATTCCTAATTCTCTCTCACCTAAATACTCTTCGATAAAGTAACGGGGAATATTGCTATTTAGGGAAAGCAGCATTTTTACAAGCCCTAAAGGTAAAGACAGCCACATTAAGCTGATAAGAGTTTTCCAGTTTAGACGAATTTTAGGTACTCGATTTAATATCAATGTACCGTTACGTATATCGCAAGCAACCAGAACCACAGCCCAAGCAATAACTAATCCAGCCACTCCCCAAACTACACTTCCAGATAGAAATACTCCTAAACCCAACAACAACAAAGATAAAGGACCTTTAATCATTAAAGAAATAGCAATCCTATCCATTCTTTCGTGTTGTTGGATTAAACCGTGGAATATATCGCTAACCGACTCAAATGCTTTTGCCAAACCAACCAGCAAAATTACTAGCGACGTTTGTAAGCTATATCCAGTCCACAAAGTGACAATCGCAATGACCACTAATGCTATCGTCGTTCCAATTAACCTCAACCCTAGATAATCGCTAAAAGCATACTCTTGTTTAGCATCTGTTGCTTGAACAATATCGAGTTGTAGATTAGTTAACATTACTATGGGTGCTGTTACAGCCAAACCCAAAGTAAATTGTCCTACCATCTCAGGGCTGCCTAGTTTCGCTAATACTATTAGCATTCCCCATTGACAAGCTGCATATATAGCATTACCAATGAATGTCCAGGAAAAATTACGACGTAAACTTAATGGCTTACTTTTTTGCATTTTAATTTGCTTTTATTCTATTGATTTTTGACAAATTCTTTGAGACCATTAAGTTCTTTTTGGTTCGATTTTTTTCAATATCTTACCATCCGAAGTATTACTAAATTCCTTATTCATTAAATCTTCTTTCTGACCTAATTCATCCAAATACTTAGGCTTATATCCCGGTACCAATTGCTCTAACAAAAACTTGATAGAATTAGTATCATTTTTATCAGCAGCCTGACAAAGCGCGTCTACTGAGACATTAAGACTTTTGGGTATAATCCGACTCGAATTTTTCACCATAAACAGCTTTTCATGTTCCGTTGGGTCGTATTCTTCTCCTTCTATAAATAGTTCTTCAAACAATTTCTCTCCCGGTCGTAAGCCTGTAAAAACTATATCTATGTCTTTATTGACTCTGTAACCAGAAAGTCTAATCAACTCTGAGGCTAAATCGACAATTTTTACAGGTTCACCCATGTTGAGCATCAGTACTTCGCCACCTCTACCCAAAACTGCTGCTTGTAAAACTAGCTGTACTGCTTCGGGTATGGTCATGAAGTAACGACAGATATCTGGATGAGTTACTGTTATTGGGCCACCCGCAGCAATCTGCTTTTTAAAGGTCGGAACGACGCTGCCCCTACTACCCAAAACGTTCCCAAAACGTACTGCTACATAAGATTTCCCCTTCTGTTTGGCTGCTTGGAGTACTAACATTTCAGCAACTCTCTTACTGGCACCCATGATATTGGTTGGGTTAACGGCTTTATCGGTGGAAATCATCACGAAATGTTTGACTTTGCATCGCAATGCTTCATCTACCAAGTTCTTTGTACCAATCACGTTGTTAGTGATTGCTTCTGGGGAATTCATTTCCATCAAGGGAACGTGCTTGTGTGCAGCTGCATGGAAGACGACATCTGGTTGGAATTTATCAAAAGCGTGTCTGAGTCTATCCTTAAATCGGATATCGGCTATAAATCCATGAATTTTTGTTGCATGTCCGCTACTTCTAGTTTCTTGTTTCAAGATTTGGACTAGCTGATTCAATTCTTGTTGGATGGTAAAAACAGAATTTTCACCATGTCCCACCAACATTATTTCTTTGGGATGACAAGAACAAATTTGACGACAAAGTTCGCTTCCAATCGAACCACCCGCACCCGTTATCAATATTCTCTTTCCATTGATAAATTCAGCTACTCGTTCAATCTCTGTCTGTACTGGTTCACGTCTAAGCAAATCTTCAATCCTGACATCTCGGATACTGTTTAAGCTTACTTTTCCGTTAAGAATCTCGTTTATTCCCGGTAAGGTACAGGTTTGTATTCCGCTAGTCTTACAGATATCAACGATTTCCCGAATTACTTCCCCTGCTACTGAAGGCATGGCAATAATTACTTTATCTACATTTAAAGGTTCTAAAATATAGGGAATCGAATGGCGATCGCCAAATACCTGAATACCTCGAATGCGTGCATTTAACTTGGTTCTATCGTCGTCAATAAACCCAACAGCGCGGAAACCCAAATGATAATTCTTCTGCATTTCCTCAACGAGACTTACTCCAGCACTTCCTGCACCAACTATGAGTACCCGCTCTTTATGGTTATGATTATGGATGAAAGGGCTAAATGCAATACGCGAATTTTTACTTCTCTCAACGACCCGAACGCTAAAACGTAATGCACCAATGAAAATACATGAAAGTAATCCGTCAATAAATGGTAGCGACTGTGGTATTGTGTCTACAGCCCAGGGTAAAGTGAAATCAATAACATCAAACAACAGAGTTTGGATTACTATCCCGGCCGTAATCAACATAGCTACATATGTCAACTCCTCGACACCCGCATATCTCCAATAGCGACGATAAAAACCGAGACTATAAAACACCCCGATTTTAACCACTACAAAAAGTAATGTTGCCGTAATTAAATCAGATAAGTATGGTTGAATAGCTAAATCACCATCCAAACGCACTATCAGTGCTAAAAAAGGTGTGATGGCAAAAACAACAATATCAAATATAAATAAATGACGGTTCCTCAGCTTCAATAAATTTCTTAGTAAAACTTTTGTCGATTTATCGAGCAACCAATGAGAAACCATGAATAAACCGTTCATCTAAAAACTCCTGGGAAATTTGCCACAAGCATACCCCTGGATATAATCATCAGAGCTTTTGGACAGTAATACAGCTAATATCAGATTATTTGCAAGCAGCATAACTAATCCTTATCCATGTTCAACGATTTAACAAATAGATAAAGATAAAATTGGGCAATGCAAACAACCCATGTATATTACCGAACTAATAATCGCACTGATATCTACCCAAACAGCACAGTTGCTTTATAAAAATGGGTCTAGTCAATTATCCTACACATCAAGCTTTAGCAGCTACGGATACACCCCTCCCTTAAGTAATACACATGATTATTTACAAGCTAAATACTTCCTTGAACAAATATTAAAAGTACACCTAAAGTCACGAACTATCTTAAATAAAATATTCGGAGTAATCCTTTCATCATTTAATTCTGCCGTATAAGAATTTAGAAAAACCAAACTTTTATACCACAAAATATATTTTAAAAAGTATCTTACGATTTACAAAATAAACTGAGCCTGTAATCTTAACTTTCTATTACTTACAGCCACAACAAACTTTATGCTCTATGCTTCGTTTGCCCAAAAATTCCACATCGCAGCTTACAACTAAAAAGTTATGCGACAGAATCAGATAAACCTATAAACGCAAACGCGTATTATTCAGGGTTCATAGATGACATCGGAAAATTATACGCTTGTCAAAAACATAATAAAGAATTAAGTAAGTAACAACGACAAAATAAAATTAGTACTTACTGTAACTGATTTACCTGTTTTTTTTACCATTACATTATATCTAACAGTTTTTGTGAATTGAGTCATGCCAATTTGGCACTAATTTAAGACTGTAGTACTCCACCACATTAATTATCAGGGGTTTGTAGTTGCGCGACTACTACTCTGTGAGAAAAATCGGTTTACAGCGCTTCATATTCCGACATCTAGAGGGGCTGTAGACGTTAGCGAGACTGTTCAGTAGGGCATAGTTTCTCTTTCTCTCGTTAGCGTAACCCCCTAATGGCTCAGCAAACTGAACACGCGCAGCGTCTCCCGTGGAGAGCATAGATTAGTAAAAGTATCACAACTACGAACAAAAATTTACCCATCAAAATCAATGTGCTGGGTAAGCTGATGGGTAGTAAAATAAGTTTTCAAATATTGTTTGTAGCGCAACCATCTTGGTCGCTAAGGGACGTGATTAAAATTAAAAAATAATTAATCTAATCCGCTTTGGTTAGCAGGTAAAGTAAGGGGAGTAGGGGGAGAAAAAATCTGATAGTAGTATTAGATCCAGGAATTGAGTAATTTCATTTTTGGATGTCCCTAATACTATTCAAACTAGAAGCGTATATTATTTAAATCAAAAGCATAGAAGCTTATTATATGATGCAAAATACTCACGAAAAGTATTTTAG